>CAZZUZ010000181.1:0-6353 GCA_964657315.1 Vulcanimicrobiota bacterium | reverse complement strand
GTTCGCGAGCGGCAGTAGCAGATGCGCGCGTAAGTAATGTTCTTTGCCGTCGATCGTGGCGAGATAGGCCTCGATTCGCGTGCGGCCTTCGCGGTCGAGTCCCAGTGGCAGCCAGCATTGCCCGATGCTGGCAAGGAGTTGCCCTCCCCGGCGGACGTCGCCGCGCACGAGCGCCGCGTCCAGCGCCGCCCGCACGTCGTCGAGTTCCGAAGCGAAGACCGTCGCGATCTCGTGCGTACCGCCCGTACGCGCGAAGTGCCGTCCGGCTTCCGAGAAGCGCTCGCACAGATACTCGAGGTGCCGTCGTGCGAGTTCGTCGCGTTCTCCGGAAGCGATGAGTTTCTCGAACGCATAGGCGCGGGTCGATTCGAGGAAGCGGTACGCGATGCCGTCTGCCTCGCGTTCGACGGTGAGCAGCGACTTATCGATCAGCGATGCGAAGAGGTCGAAGGTGTCGAGGTCGTTCTCGCCTTTCTCGCTCGCGACGGCGAGACCGGCTTCCAGCGTAAACGTCGCGGCGAAGATGCTCGCCCGCCGGAACACGCGACGCTCGTCTTCGTCAAGCAGATCGTAGCTCCAATCGATCATCGCGCGCAGCGTTTGATGGCGGGGGAGCACGTCGCGGCTGCCGCCCGAGAGCATGCGCAGCACGTCGTCGAGCCGCGCGAGCAGCTGCTGCGGCGTCAGCATCGTGGTCCGGGCCGCGGCGAGCTCGATCGTGAGCGGAACGCCGTCGAGTCTGCGGCAGATCTCGCGCATCGCGTCGGCGTCGGCGGCGGATATCTCGAACCGGTGGTCCACGGCACGAGCGCGATCGACGAAGAGCGCGACGGCACTCGGGATTTCGAGCGCCGGAAAGCGGTATGTGATCTCGCCGTCGATGCCGAGAGGCTGGCGGCTCGTCGCGAGGATCGTGACGTTCTCGCATTCGCGCAGGATCGACGCGATCAGAAGGCCTGCAGCGTGCACGACGTGTTCGCAGTTGTCGAAGATCAGGATCGCGCGCTTTGCCCGCAGCTGACGCACGAAGCTGCGCGGCCCGTCGCCGTCGATCGGCAGTACGATTCCGAGCGTCTGCGCGACGGTTTGGAGCAAGTAGTTGCCATCGGCGAGTACGCCCAGTTCGACGAGCCACACGCCGTCGGGCGCCGATTCATCGAGCACGCGCCCGACCTCGAGCGACGTGCGCGTCTTACCGACCCCGCCCGATCCGACGATCGTCACGAGGCGATGGCGGTTAAGGAGCGACAAGAGGGCGCCGATCTCGGCATCGCGTCCCACGAACGTCGTCAAGCGCCGCGGGAGATTACCGCGCTCCGCAGGCTCCCGTTCCGTCGGCACGCGGCCGCGCTCCGGAAGCGAAGCGGCATGGGCCGACACGAGTTCGACGCGCGAGCGCACGCCGTATTTCGCAAAGATCGCTGCGATGTGCGTTTCGACCGTCCGCGGGCTCAAAAAGAGCTTCTCGGCGATCTCGCGGTTCGACTTTCCGGCAACCACCAGCGCGGCAATCTCCGACTGCCGGTGAGAGAGTGCGGCGCCTTCGAGGTTGTGCAGCATAGCGGGGGACCGTATGCATTCGTCCGCCTGCCGCCCGATACTTTGTCCGGCAGCCGCTACGAGCGGCCGGCGCCGAGCGCTTCTTTGATCGAGGCCGCGAGCGCCGGCGTCATGCCCTTGACCGCCGCGATCTCGTCGATTCCGGCGCGTTTGATCGCGCCGACCGAACCGAATGTGGTGAGCAGGCGTTTGCGGCGCACGGGCCCAACGCCCGCGAGCGCGTCGAGCGCGGATTGCGTCATCGCTTTGTCGCGGCGCACGCGATGGTAGGTCACCGCAAAGCGGTGCGCTTCGTCGCGGACCCGCATGATCAAATGTAGTCCGGGCGAGCCGGGCGGCAACACGATCGGTTCCGCCTGACCCGGCACGAAGAGCCACTCGTTCTCCTTGGCGAGGCCGGCGATCGGAATGCCCCAGAGATCGAGTTCCTCGAGCACCTCGACGACCGCGTTGAGCTGGCCTTTGCCGCCGTCGATCAAGAGCAAGTCCGGACGATGATGGAACTTCTCTCTCTTGCGCAACTGGACCGTGAGATCGCCCTTGTCGCCGTCCTCGACGATGCTCGCGGGATCTTCTTCACCCGGCGCGTTCGTGTCGGCCCGCAGATAGCGCAGGCGGCGTCGCAACGTTTCCTGCATCATTGCGAAATCGTTCGGTCCCTGATCGTAGCGGACTTTGAAACGCCGATACTCGCTCTTCTTCGCGCGGCCCTCGACGAACACGACCATCGACGCCGTGGGATTGGTGCCTTGGATGTTCGAGATGTCGTAACATTCGATACGGTGAGGCGGCTCGGGCAGGTCGAGCGCGGACGCGAGTTCGACGAGCGATTTCGCGGATTGCGTTTCCTGAACTTCCTGATGGGCGAGGAACGCTTTGAGGTTTTGCTCGGCGTTCTCGCGCACGAGCCGCATGTAGTCGGCGCGCGGACCGCGCTGTGCGCGCAGCACGCGCACGCGCTGGCCCTTGAGTTCGGTCAACCACGCTTCGAGCACCGCCAGATCGGAGGGCAGCGCTTCGACGAGCACTTCCTTCGGAATCGTCGCCTGCGCGACGCCGCGGCGCGAACGCGCCTTGAGCGCGACCGGCACTTCGTTATCGCGCGCGGTTCGCAGCGCCAGTGGCGAGAAACCATCACCGATCGCGGAGAGCGACGGGACGTTCGCCATCGACGTGCCGGCGCGCGCCGTATAGAACTGCGTGAAGAACTCGCGGTAGAGTTCGGCATCGCTTTGATCGGTGACGCCTTCGAGGATGAAGTGCTCTTGACCGATCAGCTTGCCGCCGCGCACGAGGAATACTTGCATGCATGCCTGACCCTGCGACCGCGCCGAGGCGATCAGATCCATATCGATGCGCGAGCGCCAAACCACGTTTTGCTTCTCGGTCACGCGGCGCACCGCGACGATGCGGTCGCGCAGACGTCCCGCCGCCTCGTAATTCATGCGGTCGGCCGCCTCGTTCATTTCCTGATGCAGCCGCTCGAGCAGCCGCTCTTGATGGCCCTCGAGAAAGAGCACGACCTCGTCGACGAGCGCGTCGTACTCCGGCTCCGTCTGGAAACCGACGCACGGCGCGAGACACCGCTTGATGTGATATTGCAGGCACGGGCGTCTGCGCTTGCCGTCGATCGGTTCGCGGCACGTGCGCAACGGAAAGACGACGCGCACGAGATTGATCAATTCGCGCAGCCCGTGCGCGTTGGTATACGGTCCGAAGTAGCGCGCGCCGTCGTCGCGCACGACGCGCGTGAACGCAACGCGCGGAAACGATTCGTTCGTGACCTTGAGATACGGATAGCGCTTGTCGTCGCGAAGACGAACGTTGAACGGCGGCTGATGCCGCTTGATGAGGTTCGCCTCGAGGATGAGCGCTTCGATCTCGTTCGTGACGACGATCCAGCGCACGTCCACGACGCGTGCGACCATCTGCGTCGTGCGATGCACGTGCGCGGCCGAGTCTTGAAAATACGAACGCACGCGGCTGCGCAGCGAAACGGCTTTCCCGATATAGAGAATTCGTTCGTTCGTGCCCAGCATGAGATAGACGCCGGGAGCGTCGGGGAGTTGGCCGAGCCGCGTTTCCAAGCTCACGCGTCGCGCGAGCTCACCGGATTATGAGAGCGACGCAGCTCTGCGGCGCTGAAAGTGGTAGATGCCGTACCCGATCGCAGCCACGACGACGATGGCGAGCACCGCGAGCGAGATCTGATGGATGTGCGGCGCGACGGCGTCGAGATGCTTGCCGAAGAAACTGCCGAGATAGGCCAGGCCGAAGCAGAACAGCCCCGAGCCCGCGAGCGTGTACGTGAAAAAGTACCGCTTCTGCATGCGGGAGACGCCGGCCGGAAGCGCCGCGAGGCCGCGCACGAACGGCAGCAATCGACACACGAACACCGTGATGTTGCCGTACTTGTCGTAGTAGCGCGTGAATGCGTCGAGCTTCTTGATATCGAGTTTGACATAGCGGCCGAAACGTTCGACGAACGGACGTCCACCCACGTAACCGACTGCGTAGAGTATAGAGTTGCCGACGAGTTCGCCGAGCGTCGCGACGGCACCGACGCCGAAGACGCCGGGCAGGTGGCCCGTCGCCGCGAGTGCGCCGGCCGAGAGCATGACGAACTCGGTCGCCACGGGCACGCCAAGATTGCCGAGCATCATCACGGCGAAGAGTCCGGGCAGTCCGAGCCTCTGAACGAGGTCGATGAAGAAGTGTGCGACGTGTTCCATAAAGATGACGCGCTAGCGGTGAAGCAATTCCGCGGCTAGCCCCACTCCTTCGGCGGCGAGCGCATCGAAGAGATGCGCGGGTTCGATCTTTGCGGGCTCGGGAACGGCGGCTTCCGCAACCGCGACGACGTTACGCACTCTGGGCGTGATGAGAATTCCGTCCCAGAGCCGGTCGTCGCCGGTTCCCAGGGCTCGCCGGACGTCGGCGAGGAGATCGGCCGGGCGTACGTGACGCGCGGCCAGCTTCGCTTCCACGTCCGGATCTCGTTCTTCGATCAGAGCCAGTAACAGGTGCCCCACGCCCACAAAATAGTGGTTGTGGTTACGGCTAGCCTGTTCTGCCGCTCGGAGGACCCTGTTTGCGGCTGGACTGAAACGGTTGAACAACGAGACCCCGGACGGGCGGCAAACAATCGGGGCGGCAGGATTTGAACCTGTGGCCTCTGCGTCCCGAACGCAGCGCTCTACCAAGCTGAGCTACGCCCCGACTACGGGACTCACGCCGGTTCTAGGACCGCGGTTGCGGTCCTCTAAGCGTTCAAACCCAGGGCCAACTTTAGACGCGGTGAATGCGTTAGAGTACTAGATGAAATACGTGATCGTCGGATGTGGCCGAGTCGGCTCCACCCTCGCAAAGCTCTTGACAGCCGAAAGCCACGACGTGACGGTCGTCGACGAAAGCCCCGCGGCGTTCCGCCGCCTCGGCTCTCACTTCACGGGCCGGGTCGAAGTGGGTACCGGCATCGATAACGACGTGCTCGCTCGCGCGGGCGTCGCGACTGCAGACGGCTTCGTGGCCGTCACCGACGGCGACAACCGCAACGTCATGGCCGCGCTCATCGCGCAGCGCATGTTCGGCGTTCGCAAGATCGTAGCGCGCATCTACGATCCGCCGCGCGGTCAGCTCTACCGCGAACTCGGTATCGAGACGGTGTGCCCGACGACGATCGGCGCGAAAATCGTGCGCGACAAACTCATGCACATGCCGTACGAGTCGGTCCCGTCGTTCGACTTCGGCAAAGTATCGACGCTCGCCGTGACCCTGCGTGCGAACGACGCCGGCACGCGCATCTTCGAAATCGAAAAGCCGGGCCAGATCCGCGTCGGCGCGGTCCGCCGCGGGCCGCACGTGTTCGTCGCCTCGCCCGAAGACGTACTCTCCGCAGGCGACGAGATCCACGTGATCGTCGCGCCCGAAGCCCTCTCCGATTTCGTCGCGCGTTATGCCGCGACGGCGCAAGACATCCCGGTCACGCTGAGCGCCTGATGTTTGTCATCATCGTCGGCGGCGGCAAGGTCGGCACGTATCTCGCCCGCGCGCTACAGACGCAAGAACACGAAGTCATCGTCATCGAGAAGGTCGCGAAGAAAGCGCAGCTGATGGCGAACCTGCTCGAGACCGACGTCACGATGGTCGGCGACGGCTGCGATCCGACGGTGCTCGAAGCCGCAGGCGTCAAACGCGCGGACGTGGTCGTCGCCGATACCGGTGACGATGAAGACAACCTCGTCGTCTGCCTGATCGCGCGCCGGCATTCGCAAGCGCGCTGTATCGCGCGCGTGAACAATCCCAAAAACAAACTGATTTTCGAATCGATCGATCCCGAGCGTCCGATCACGCTGATCTCGTCGACCGAAGTGATTCTCGACGCGATCAACGCTCACGTCAACACCAATCACCTCTCGCTGATCGCGAAACTCAAGAACGGCGCGCTCGAACTCGTCAAGCTCAACATTCCGCAGGGCGCTCCCGCCGACGGTAAACGCATCGTCGACATCGGGATCCCACGCTCGGCGATCGTCGTGGCCGTCGACCGTTCGGGCGATGACGTCGTCATCCCGAGCGGCGACACCGTACTGCGCGCCGGCGACAACGTCATTCTCATGGTGAAGACGTCGACTCGCGAGGACGTGCGCGCGGCGCTCGTCGGCGCGAAGGTCGGCGTCTAACCTCCGCATGCACGCCATGCGACGCCCCGCCGGGACGTCGCGCAGGACCGTGTCGCGGCGCGGCCGGCGGTATAGCGTCTGCGGCATTTCGCGCAAACGAAAAGAAGCGAT
>CAZZUZ010000180.1:1455-6370 GCA_964657315.1 Vulcanimicrobiota bacterium | reverse complement strand
GAACGCTTCGGCGATCGCCTGCGGGATCGACGCTTCCGCCTCGACGACCTTGGCGCGCATCGCCTGGGTCTGCGCTTTCTGCTCCTGTTCGGCCGCGAGCGCGCTATATTGGCGTTCGGCCGCCTTGGCCTGCGCGATCCGGCGGTCGGCTTCGGCTTGCGAGGTCTGCAGGTCGGCGCCGATGTTCTTGCCGACGTCGACGTCCGCGATGTCGATCGAGACGATCTCGAACGCCGTGCCCGCGTCGAGGCCCTTCGCGAGGACCGCTTTGGAAATGCGGTCGGGGTACTCGAGCACTTCTTTGTGCGACAGGGCCGCACCGACGGCAGAGACGACGCCTTCGCCGACGCGAGCCACGATCGTCGGTTCGCCCGCGCCGCCGACGTAGCGGTCGAGCGCGGTACGCACGGTGATTCGCGCCTTGACGTTGAGCTGAATGCCGTTCTGCGCGACGCCTTGAAAGATCGGCGTTTCGATGACTTTCGGATTGACCGACGTCTGCAGCGCTTCGAGCACGTTGCGGCCCGCCAGATCGATGGCGGCCGCACGCTGCCACTCCAGCGGAATCTGCGCGCGTTGCGCGGCGATCATCGCGAGCGTGACGTTCTCCACGTTACCGCCGGCGAGATAGTGCGACTGCATCTGCTCGACGGTGAGCGGCAGGCCGGCCTTACGCGCGCGGACCAGATTGGTCACGATGACGCCCGGCTGGATGCCGATGAGCCGCATGCGCACGAGCGCGCCGGGCGAGAGCGGAACGCCGGCCGCGATCGTCCGGATCCAAAGTCCGAGCGGGAAGTAATAGAGAATAATGATTAGTCCGATGAGGACGACGAAAAAGATCACGATCGCCGAAAAAGCCAAGATGAGTTTCTACTTTCCGTCGACCGCGTCGACGAAGATGCGCGAACCTTCGACGCGCGTTACGATAATTGGTGAGCCCGCCGGGACGAAGTCCCCTGCCGTGAGCACGTCGATGCGCCGGCCGTCGATGTTCGCGACGCCGGCCGGCCGAAGGAACGACGTTGCGAAGCCCGCGTGTCCGACGAGGTCGCGGAAATCGCGGCTCGCGACGTAGTCCGCGCCCTGCGTTCCGTTGAACACGATCTTTCGCGCGAACGCGCTGCCCGGAAAGAAGCGCGTGAAGAGTGCGAAGAGGACGGCCGTGAGGACGATCGCGATCGAGATCGATTCGGTCGCGCCGAAAAAAATGCCGAAGCCGAATGAGAGAAGGACCGCCGAACCCAAGAGCACGATCCCCACGACACCCGGCACCCCGTGCCCCGGCAGGACGTGCAGCTCGAGCAGTATTCCGAGGACGCCCGCGAGCGCGAGCGCGATGACGAAGCCGTTGGAAAATCCGGTATAGACGTGCGATCCGAAAAACAGCACGAGCGCGGAGACGCCGACGAGCCCGGCGATTCCGTGCAGCGTCTGCATTTCGATCAGCAGCCCGAGCACGCCGATCGATAGCAAAATTCCGCTAACCTCGGGACTCGTCGCGAAACGCGCGAGCGACTCGCCGAACGAATACGCCGCATAGTGCAGCGGACCGCTCGGGACCCTGGCGTCGGCGAGCGCGCCCGCGAGCGTCGGCGAGATCGCGTTCGCGATCTTGGCGCGAACCGCTTCGTCCGACGTGAGCGAGAGGATCGCACCGTCCTTTTTGAAGGCCGGCAGCGCGACGCTCTTATCGACCATCGCGGCTGCGACCACGGGGTCGCGGCCGTTGCGCTTGGCGGTCGAGGCGAACTCGGCGCGCAGCGCCGAGACGTGCTTGGGATCGTTCGGGATCGGCTCGGCGGCACCGATACTCGAACCCGGGGCCATGACGATCGTCCTGCACGAGAGCGAGATCAGCGCGCCTGCGGAGTAGGCGCGCTCGGAGACGTACGCGACCGTGGGCACCGTCGCGCCGAGCAAGGCGTCGCGAATGTCGAACGCCGACGAAACGAGGCCGCCGGGCGTATTGACGTCGAGGACGATCGCGCTCGCGTGGGCCGCTTCGGCTTCGGCGACGCCGCGCTGAACGATATGCGCCATCCCGTCGTCGACGGTGCCCGAGATCGGGATGACGTAGACGCCGCCCGCGGCGGCCTCGCCCGCGCCGAAAATCGGACTCGCGAGGCCTGCGAGCCCCGCGAGGATCGACAGACCGAAGAACATCGACCGTATCCGCTTCATATACGGGCTGCCTACTTGCGGGGTGTACGAATGTTACGGGTGCGGGTAAGGCCGACACCGTGGAATATCGCAGACTCGGTACGAGCGGTCTGGTCGTCTCGCGCATTTGTCTCGGATGCATGACCTATGCGACCCCCGACCCGAACGGCGTCGCCGGCAGCCATCCGTGGACGCTGGACGAAAAGAAGAGCCGGCCGTTCATCAAGCGTGCGCTCGATCTCGGCATCACGTTTTTCGACACCGCCAACGTCTACGGCAAGGGCAGCAGCGAGGAGATCGTCGGCAAGGCGCTGCGCGACTACGCGCGCCGTGAAGACATCGTACTCGCGACCAAGGTCCGCTTTCCGATTCGCTCGGGACCGTACGGCCAGGGTCTCTCGCGCAAAGCGATCATGAACGAGATCGATGCGAGCCTGCGCCGTCTCGGCACGGAGTACGTCGATCTCTATCAAATCCATCGCTGGGACGATCAGACGCCGATCGAAGAGACGCTCCAAGCCCTCGACGACGTCGTTCGTTCGGGTAAGGCGCGCTACATCGGCGCGTCCAATACGTTCGCGTGGCAGCTCTGCAAAGCGCTGTACGTCTCGAAGCTCAACGGCTGGACGCACTTCATCTCGATGCAGAATCACCTCAATTTGCTCTATCGAGAAGAGGAACGCGAGATGCTCGGGCTCTGCGCGGATCAAGGAATCGGCGTCATTCCGTGGAGTCCTCTCGCGCGCGGACGGCTCGCGCGGCCCTGGAGCGACGACGCCGCGACGGAGCGCGAATCGACCGACAAGTACGGCAAGCTGCTCTACGACGCGACGGCCCAAGCCGATCGCGCGGTGGTGGAGCGCGTCGGCGACGTCTCGCAGCGCATCGGCGTGCCGCGCTCGCAAGTCGCGCTCGCGTGGCTGCTCGCCAAACCCACGGTCACCGCGCCGATCGTCGGAGCGACGAAGCTCGCGCAGCTCGACGACGCCGTCGCGGCGCTCGACGTCGCGCTCGATGCGGACGACATCGCGCAGCTCGAAGAGGCCTACCGCCCGCATCCCATCGCGGGAGGCTGAGCTCGCTCGATCGTGGACGCGCGATTCTGGCGCGCGAACGTCGCCCTGCTCGCCGCAGGCTTCGCAACGTTCGCCGCGCTGTACGACGTGCAGCCGCTGCTGCCGATCTTCTCCAAGTTCTTCGCCGTCACGCCCGCCACGGCGAGCCTCGCCGTTTCCGTAACGACGGTTTCGCTCGCACTATCGCTGCTCGTCGCGGGCCCGCTCGCGGAGCGCTTCGGCCGGAAGGGTCCGATGATCGCGTCGATCGGCGCGACCGCCGTCGTGACGCTGCTCTGTGCGATCACGCCGAATTTTCCCGTCCTCCTGATCTTGCGCGTCTTTGCGGGCATCACGCTCGCGGGTCTGCCGGCGATCGCTATGGCGTATCTCGCCGAAGAGATCGACGCGAAGAAGCTCGGGCTCGCGATGGGACTCTACGTGAGCGGAACGGGTCTGGGCGGGATGTGCGGCCGGCTGCTGGTCGGCGTCGTCACGCAGGCGGCCGGCTGGCGCGCGGCGCTCGCGACGGTCGGCGTCCTCGGAGTCGTGTGCGCGGCGATCGTCTACGCGCTCTTGCCGGCGTCGCAGAATTTCTCGCCGCGCAGCCAGTCGTTCGCACAGGCGCGCGTCGTCTACCGCGGGCACATCGGTGACGCGGGTCTACCATGGTTGTATGGGATGGGCTTTTTGGCCATGGGCGCTTTTGTAACCGTTTATAACTACCTCGGTTATCGCCTCGCGGCGCCCCCGTTCGACTTGCGCGAGGGTGCGATCGGCGCGATCTTCACGGTCTATCTCGCGGGCGTCGTCGCGTCCGCGGTGACGGGCCGGCTCGCGGATGCGTACGGCCGGCGCAACGTCATGTGGATCAGCGTCCTCGTGATGCTCGCCGGCGTGCTGCTCACGCTTCCGGATTCCCTCGTAGCGATCGTGACCGGCATGGCCGCGCTGACGTGGGGGTTCTTCGGCGTCCATTCGCTCGCGAGCAGTTGGGTCGGACGGCGCGCTGTCGAAAACAAATCGCACGCATCCTCGCTCTACCTCTTTAGCTATTATTTGGGATCGAGCGTGCTCGGTACGCTCGGGGGGCTCGCGTTCGGCGCGGGCGGCTGGAACGCGACGGTCGGCCTCGTATGCGCCGCGATGGCGTGCGCGCTGTACGTCTCGACCGTCGTGCTGCGGCGCCTGATACCGATCGTGCCGGTCGAGGTCGTGCTGCGCGGATGAGCGCGCCGCAGTGGACCGCCGACATCGACATCGATCGGAACCTCGCGGCCGCGCTGATCGCCGCGCGATTCCCCGAATTCGCCGGTGCGCGCGTCGAGGCGTTCGGAGCCGGTTGGGACAACGCGGCGTTTCTCGCGGACCGTCGCGTCGTGTTTCGCTTTCCGCGGCGCCGCGTCGCTGCACGGCTCATCGAATACGAGATCGCGTTTCTGCCCGAGATCGCACGACGGCTTCCGATCGCGATATCCGCGCCTGCGTATGCGGGCGCCCCGACACCGCCATATCCGCACGCATTCGCCGGCTATCCGCTCTTGGCCGGAGAGACGGCATGCTCGCGCGATCTCACGGCAGCGGAACGTTCGCGCTTGGCGCGGCCGCTCGGCGCGTTCTTGCGCGCGCTGCACGCGATCGATGCGGCGCCGCTCGTCGCGCGCCACCCACCCGGCGGCGCCGGCGACCATCGCCGC
>CAZZUZ010000180.1:0-1445 GCA_964657315.1 Vulcanimicrobiota bacterium | reverse complement strand
GACGAGATCGGGCGGCTCGATCACGAGAAACGGCTCGAAGCCTCCCGACGGCGCGTGGACGTCGTCGAGGGTAGCGGCCTCTGCGACGACGTCGCCGATTTCGTCGCGTGGCTCGAAACGCACCCGGCCGTCCTCGCGGAGCGGCAGCGCAGCGTCGTGCACGGCGATCTCTACGCACGCCACCTGCTGCTCGACGCAGACGCCGGCATTCTCGGCGTCATCGACTGGGGCGACCTGCACTACGGCGATCCGGCGATCGACGTTTCGATCGCACACTTGATGCTGCCCGCAGCCGCGCACGCCGAATTCCACGCGGCGTACGGCGCGATCGACGAACGCACGTGGAATACGGCGCGCTACCGCGCGATCTATCACGCGATACTGCAGCTCGATTACGGCATCCGAGAGAACGACGAAGGCATGCGACGCTCGGGCAAGGCGGCGCTCGCGCTCATGCGCGGCTGATCGCCGCCTAGTGCGGCGCTTCGCCGCCGCGGAAGTAGAGCGAGCGGCTGGGAAACGGCAGTTCGATCTTCGCTTCGTCGAATGCGGCTTTGATCGCGACGACGACGCGGCTGCGCGTGCGCAGCGTGTGCTGTTGTTCGGAGTCGGTCCAATAGCGCACCGTGAGGTCGACCGAACTCTCGCCGAAGTCCGTGGCATCCACGACGACCGGGGGATCCGCGAGCACGCCGTCGACGGCGGAAATCACCTCGCGCGCGAGCGCGATCGCGGGAGCGAGATCGGTCGCGTAGCCGACGCCGATCACGAAATCGGTGCGCCGCTTGGGCCACGAGGTACGCACTTGCACCGAATTCGTGAAGACGATGGAGTTCGGGATGAGCACGCGTTCGCCGAGATACGTGCGGACGTTGGTCGTGCGAATCGAGATGTGTTCGACGACGCCTTCGTACGATCCGATCACGACCGCATCGCCGATGCGAAACGGCTCGTTGACCAGCAACAGAACGCCCGCCAGAAAATTCTTGAAGATGTCTTGAAAGGCGAAGCCGATCGCGACCGAACCGAGCCCGAGCGTCGCGACGAGATCGCCCAGGCGCAGCCCCGGGAAGAGCAGCAGGCTCACGACGAGCACGCCTACGAGCCAGACGCCGATCGACGCGCTCTTCGCGAGCAGAATCTGGAGCGACGAATTGCGGAAGACGCGGCCGCCCAGCGAGTTCGCGGAGTTCGAGGCGAAGCGTGCGAGGAAGTTCGTCGCCACGAGCACGACGATGCCGACCAGCGCCGCCGGCAAGCGCGCGACGGCATCGCCGAAGAGCGCGATCAGCGTCGAGCGCGCCTCGATTCCGAGAGCCGACCACGTGCCCGCGTTCACGTTATTTTACGAACGCGCGTCGATCTTCGGCGTCGAGGATGTCGAGGATGCGATCGAGTTCCGGCTGCCGTTCCATGACGGGATGCCGTTCGCGCACGAGTACCTG
>CAZZUZ010000179.1:3898-6380 GCA_964657315.1 Vulcanimicrobiota bacterium | reverse complement strand
CCGTTCGCGGCACGAGCACGCCGCGCGCGGCGAGCGAGTCCGTCTGACGCCCGAGCAGAATCTGCAGCGTCGTGCTGCCGGTCTTCGGCGTGCCGGCGTGCACGATCAAACGGCGGCGCGCCCTCACGCCGGCCGTGCTTCGTGCCACGCGCGCAAGATCTCGCCGACCGACCACGCTTGTGCGAACGCTCCGTCGGGAGCGAAGGGCGGCTCGGGCTGACATAATTCTGCCAGAGTTCCGAACGCGCCGGCTCGCAGATAATCGGCGATCGGCGCGAGATACGCGCGCGCGGCATCGGCGTCGCCGAACGCGCGGTAGTGCGCGCTCACGAAGGGCCCGAGCAGCCAGATCCAGCCCGTGCCTTGATGATATGCGGCATCCCGCTCTTCGGGACCGCCGCCGTACCGCGCGATGTACCCGGGATCGGCCGGATCGAGCGAACGCATCCCCGCGGGCAGGTACAGCTTCGACGCGCACGCAGTCACCACGGCGCGCTGACGCCGCGTTTCCAGCGGCGAATGACGCAGCGACACCGCGAAGAGCTGATTGGGCCGCGAACGCGCGTCGTCGCCGAACGGCCCGTCGACGACGTCGTAGAGTTCGCTCTTCTCCGCATTCCAAAAACGCTCGAAGCCGGTTCGCGCCGTTTCCGCGAGTTCGTCGAAGCGCGCGCTCGTGCGTCCGACGTCGCGCGCGAGCCCCGCGATACGCCGCAGCGCGTTGTACCAGAGCGCGCAGATCTCGACGGGTTTGCCGACACGCGGCGTGACGGAGACGCCGCCGACGCGTGCGTCCATCCACGTCACCTGCGATCCCGCTTCGCCGGCATGAACCAGGCCGTCGCGGTCGACGCGGATTCCGTAGCGCGTGCCGTGCACGTAGCCGTCCACGATGGCTTCGAGCATCGAAAAGACTGCTGCCGCGAAGCGCACGTCGCCGGTCGCATCGCGATACGCTGCGACCGCTTCGACGAACCAGAGCGCGGCGTCGGCCGTGTTATAGCTCAGGGGCGCACCGCGCTCCGGCAGTGCGTTCGGCAGCATACCGCGATCGACCAGTCCGGCGAACGTCGCGAGGATCTTACGCGCCGTGCCCGCGCGACCGGTAGCAAGTAATAGTCCCGGTAGCGCGATCATCGTGTCGCGGCCCCAATCGCCGAACCACGGATAGCCGGCGACGACGGTCGTACCTTCTTCGCCGCTCGCGGGCCGGGCGACGACGAATTGGTCGGCGGCGAGGACGAGCCGATGAATCCAAGGCGGTGCGACGTGTTCGGCCGCGTGTACTTTCGCATAGGCGGCGCGCAGCGAGGCGTCGCGAGCTCGCGCGCGCTCGGCGGCGCCGCCGGCCTCCGCGCCGGCACGATCGCTCGCGACGACGGTGAGACTTTCGCCCGGTGCGAGTCCGAACGCGAAGACGCAGGCGCTTACGTGGTCGTCGCGATCTTCGAGGCCGCGTTCGGTCTCGCGTTCCAGCCGGAATTCACGATACCAGGCGCCGTCGATCGAACACGTCGCGCCCGCGGCGCTCAAGAAGATCGGCGAGCCGCCGTCGCGGACCGTGACGCGGACCCCGCCATCGCCCACGCCGCCGGCGTCAGCCGTCGTCGCCGCACCGAACGACGTCGCGTGACTATCCCGATCGTTTACGAAGCTCCGAACCTCGAACGCCGCAGCCATCCGCCCGCGAACGTGCGTATAGCGGACGTACGTCGTATTCGCGCCGTGCTCCATCCATATGCGCTTTTCGACGAGCGCGTCGCCCAGCGCGAAGCGCCAGACCGGTGTCGAGCCGTCGAGAAAGAACGCGTCTAGCAGTTCGAACCCGCGCGCGGAGACGGTGCCGTCGGCCCAGCGATTCGCTCCCAGCGCATACGTGGCGCCGGCGTAGCGTACGATCTCGTCAAATTTCGCGACGAGCAGGGTTCGTCCCAGGGGCGGCTCCGACGCGGCCACCAGCAGGCCGTGATAGCGGCGCGTCAGCATCCCGGCGACCGTGCCGCAGGCGAATCCGCCGATGCCGTTGGTCACGAGCCACTCCCGCCGTTCCGCTACCGTGAGATCGCCGGCGGCCGAACGGCCGAGTTGCTCCCGCACGGACCGGCGCTTCGACGTTTAGAGATCGAGCGCCCGGGTAACAATACGTCCGGCACGTTTGCCGCTACTACTTCCGAGCGTAGCCGCTCGGGCGACTTACGAGGAGTTCGAAAAAAAGTATGGGACTGAAAGACACGATCAGCAACGCGATCGACAACGTGACGGACAAGGTTAGCGAACTCACGCATAAGTCCACCGCCGAAGCCGAAGCCGCCAAGCGCGAGGTCGCCGGCGACACGATGACGCCGGCCGAAAAAGCCGCCTCCGTACTCAACGAAGGCAAAGAACGGTTACTCGGCGGCGTCGACGCCGCAAAGCAAGACGTCCGTAACGCCTAAACCTTTTCCCTCGCTCGCGAAGAGAGAAGTGGGGGGGGGGGGGGGGG
>CAZZUZ010000179.1:0-3888 GCA_964657315.1 Vulcanimicrobiota bacterium | reverse complement strand
CCGGGTCGCCACTTTTTATCATGTTCGATTTACGACTTTTCGGGTAAGCGTCAGCGGTGTGCTGGAGTTTGAACGCTAACGACGCGCTTGCCGCACGATCGACCCGTAAGGCGGCAGCCTCGGCATTGGGCGCGATCACGGATGATACGGACGTTTTGGGTGCTGCGGAGTTGATCGTGGGCGAGTTGCTTTCCAACGCGGCGCGTCATGCCGACGGTCACGTCTGCTTGGAACTCTCCGTCGACGAAGGGTTCGTCACGCTCTCGGTTCACGATACGTCGCCGACGTTCGCACTCGAAATCAAACGTCCGATGGACGAGATGAGCGAGAGCGGCCGCGGGCTCTTCATCATTTCGAAGCTCGCCGATCGCATCGACGTCACTCCATTGACGAACATCGGTAAGTGCGTGTCGGTACGTTTGAACGTGCCGGTTTCCGTTGGAGATTCGTTCGCGCCGTGCTCGCGCCATTGGCTACGCGGGGGCGGCCGCGTTTGCATGGGGCCGTTGATCGCCCGGTATCAGCCGCAAATCTCCGCACCCTAAATGCTGCTCCTGGCCCCCAACGTCGCGGTCGCGTTCGGCCTCTTCGGAATATGCATCGCCGCGCTTCTCGCGTTTGCGGCATTTACCGCATTGAAAGATCGCGCTCGACACGGCGATCACAACCACTAGCGTCTTAGGAAGACGAGATCACGCGGAAGATCGGGATCGAATAGCCCGGCTTCAGCAAACCCTCGAGCAGGTTCCAGACGACGAAGCCGTCGTCGCTCTCGGGCTCGAGGAAGACGCTGGTGAGCGGTCCGAGGGGCTGAGCGCCGGGCACGTAGAGCGCGCCGAAGCGGCTCGCGAAACTCGTGACCGGCTGCCAATGTCCCGCGATCGAGGTCGTCCGAATGCCTCCAGGGCCGTCCTCACGTTCGATGCGCTCGACGACGTAGTCGCGCAACATGAATCGTTTCGGCGAGACGAGCGTTTCGGAAACGATACCGTGACGATCGAGCCACGGCTTCACGCGCGGCGCGGCTTCGTACGGGATGAGATACGCTTTGGGTTGATCGACGATCAGCGTCGGCACGTATGTATCGAAGATCGGCATCGTGGCCGTCGAAAAATTGCCCGTGCGCTTGCGGCCGGCCGGTATGCCCGCTTCTTCACTCGGCAGCGACGACAGCGCGAGATTTTCCCAAGTGACGGGCAGCTGCAGTGGCGACTTCGCCGGTAACGCACCGCGCACGGGCACTTTGCCGCCGAGCCATCGCGTCGCGGTCGTGAAGCTGCCGACGACGCTGTCGTCGTTGTCGGAACAATAGCCGAGCGTCGATTCGACTGCGGCGCGCACGTCGAAGATGCGCCGTTCGAAGACGGCGTGCGAATCGGCGTTGACGCGCAACGCCGCGATGCCGCGCAAGCCCATGTAATTGCACGCGCTGCGCGGACGATGATCGGGCGCGAACCACCCGTATTCGAGCGTGTCGGCCAGCGGCGGCGGCGCGAAGAGCGTCGACGTGCGGCCGAAATGGCCCGCAAAGAACGCATCGAGTTGATATTTGTCTCGGAGATCTTTCTCGATCTTCGGGATGATGCGATTGCGTACGAAATTTCCGCCATAGTAGGCGGCGGGGTGCAGCGACGGTGCGAGCGTCACGTTGTGATCGGTGAAGGCGCCTTCGCCACCTCGCACGTCGACGAATGCGTGTGGCTGCCACGTACGCGCGAACGACACGAGCGCGCGCGACTCGGGCGCTTCGAGTTTGACGAAATCCGTATCGAGATCGATGCCGTTACCGTCGGTCGCAATTCCGATGCGGGGCGGCCCGTTTTGCAGCGGCCGGTTCGCGGCTTGCGGTCCGTAGCGGTCGTTGCCGTCGGGATCGAGCAGCGGAATGAAGATCAGCACGAGATCTTCGAGCAGGGTGCGTTCGGTCGAAATGCAGAGGTCGCGCAGCAACGCGAGCAGCGCCTCTTTCCCCTCGACCTCGCCGCCGTGCAGGCCGCCGACGAGCATCACGATCGGGCGCCCCGAATCGTACGCTTCTTGCGGCGTTCGGACCATCGGCCGCGATGCGACGACGTATGCGATGTCCTTGCCCTCGCGCGACTTCCCGATCGAACCGCGCACGATCGGCGCGCCGCGCAAGTCGAGCGCATTCAAAAACCCGTCGACGTCCGCATGGGAGGACGTCGCGGCGTAATTGCTGGATTCGGCACGCGTCGTCAGGCGGTCGCGCAGCGACAACTTGGCGGTAGCGGCCCCTGCGGCGGAACTGACGGCCGCGAACGCGGCGCTGCCCGACGCCAAAAAGGAACGGCGCTTCACGAGATCACTCCATGCGGGTAAGGAGCCGTGAGCCCCTTTTTGCGAGCTACTCCTGCGCGAACGTCCCGGCCGCGGCGATCGAGAGCTTCGCGCAGTCGATGTATTTTGCGGCGGCCGCGGCCACGTCCGCGCGCGAGATGGCGCCCAGCCGCTCCCGATACGCATCCACGTAATCGTCGGAGAAGCCGTTGTACGCCAAGCGCTCGAGTTGCGACGCGATGCCGCCGCCGGTTGCGAGCGCGACGCGTAGACTTCCCACGGCGGAATTGCGCGCCTGGACGACTTCGCGTTCGCTCGGTCCTCCGCTCGCGTAATCCGCGAGGACGTCGCGCGCCGAATCGATCGCTCGCGACACGTTGGCCGGGTTGACGCTGACGCTCACGCGCCAAGGTCCCGCGGTACGGCCCGTCGTGAGAAACGCGCTGGTCACGCCGTAGGTAAGACCCTCACGATCGCGCAGCCGCAGACCGAGCCGCGAACTGAGCGTCGATTGCCCGAGGATGATGTTGGCGAGTTGCGCCGCCTCGTAATCGGCCGACGCACGCGTGAGGCTCGATGCGTGCCCGAGAACGATGTCCACGTTGGACTTGCGTTCCAGCTCGACGTCTTCGCGCGCGGAGGCGTCCGCACGCGCGGCCGAGCCGACCGTACGTTTCGCGAACGGTCGCGAATACGGCACGCTGCCGAGCGTCTCCGCGACGAGCGCGCCGAACCGATCGCCCGAGAGACCGCCGGACGCCGCGACGATGGGAGCGCAATCCAACACGATCGAGCGATGATATGCGGCGAGCGCGCTCGGATCGACGGCCTCGAGTTGCTCGAGCAATTCGTCGATCGACGGCATGCGCGCCGGATCGCTTTCGTCGTAGATCATTTCGAGAAAGCGCTGGTGTGCGCGAAGCCGCGTATCGCTTCGTGCGATCTTCAGCGCTCCCGACATCTCGGTCTTCACGAGCGCCAGTTCGGCCGGATCGAATGCCGGATTCGTGAGTTCGTCGCTCATCGTTTCGAGCAGGAGCGGCAGATCGTCGACGGTGCAGGCGCCGATCGCGCGGAATGCGAGCGGATTGCGGCTGGAGCCCGCATCGTCGTCGACGCCGTAGCCGCGGCGCACGCCCGCCGCTTCGAGACGTTCTTCGATCGCGGTACGCGCGCGCGTCTCGGTGCCGCGCGCGAGCATTTCGGAGAGGACGGTTGCGACCATCGGCGGCGCGCTCGCCGCGGCGGGGCCCGCTTCGGAGAGCAGGCGTACGAACACGGTCGGGTTCTCCGACGCACGCACGAAGGTCCACCCGATGTGGTTCGCGCTGCCGCGTTCGATTCGGTCGGCGAATCTCGCGTCGTTCGGCGCGCCCGAGGCGACCAGCGGCGCCGCTTCGACGAGAACCGCCGGCGTCTTCGGTGCCGGAATCGCTTCGAAGGGCACGACGTCGTGCGTGCGCGGCGTACCAGGCAATAAATAGCCAACGGTGCGGTTGTCTTCGACGAGATACTTCTGCGCCGCGGCGCGCACGGCTTCGGAAGTGACTTCGCCGATGCGCTCGAGATAGGTCTCGTCGAAACGCCAGC
>CAZZUZ010000178.1:4305-6452 GCA_964657315.1 Vulcanimicrobiota bacterium | reverse complement strand
GGCAACGCTTCGATCGCGGCGACCAGCGTCGCGAGCGAAACGGCGCTCGCGGCGCCCGCGGTAACGCTCGAGACACCGAGCAGCGCGAGCGCGACGCCGACCCCGTGCGCGAGCTGCGCGATCGCGTCGCGTTCGTCGGGCGCGAACGATTCGCCAAAGCGCTTGGGACCGACGACGAGCGCACCGATGAGCCCGCCGCCGGCCGACATCGGAAAGCAGTACTCGCCACGAATCGCCGTCGCAACGTCGCGCAGGTGCACGGCGCCGTGCGATGCGCGCAGCGTGACCAGTACCGGATCGTTTTCGTCGATCGAGCCGTACAACGGACCGCCGTCGTGAAGGAGAACTTCCGCGAACGCACAGTCCGTTTCCGCGAGCAGGACGCCGATCGTCCGCGCTATTACGAGGTCGGGATCGGTGACGAACGCGGCTTCCTTCGCAAACGTCCGCAGCGCTTCTTCAGCTTCGTGGCGCTTGCGGAAGAAGATGCGATCGATGACGCGATCGGCGAGCGCGTGAATGGGATGGATTGCGAGGCCGAGGGCGAGCGCGAGCAGCGCGCTGACGGCGACGTTCGTGCTGCGGCTCGCCGACGCGAGCCATCCGCCGAGGGCCCATTCTCCGAGCGAAAAGATGCCGACGACGAAAATCGAGACGGCCGCAAACACGGCGGCACGATTGAGCGCGAACCCAACGTCGAGCAGCCGCGCGCCGAGCAGCGCGTACGTGAGGCCGATCGCCGCGATCGGAAACGCGGCGTTGCGAGCGGCGAATACGAAACTCGAATCGAGGCCTGCCGCGCCGACGGCGAACGCCGCCGGCGGGGCGGCGTAGATCATCGCGAGCGCGCCCGTCGCCCATGCGAGCCGGGAGCGTTCGGCCCCGCGGGCCACCACGAGTGCCAGGGACGCACAGACGATCGGGCACGCACTCGGCAGCACGGAGGTAAGGATCCCGTACGGGATCGTCGAGAAGAACCCGAACGAATCGTCGATCGTCCCGGTCCACCAGCCGATTTGATCCCAGGCGCTGAGCGCGGCCGCCACCAGCGCGACCGCGTACGTGCCGTACGTGAGCGCTTGGCGCACGCGCGAGGGCGGCGCCGCGAAGCGAAGAGCGTATGCAGCGAGCATCGCGAGGCCGGCGTTCCAGAGAAACGGCGATGCGATGAAGCCGGCCATGGTCAGCGCGTCGTCCATCGTGTCCCAGCCGCTGTAATGGCTGAAATTTTGACCGAGCGCGAGCAGAATCAGCGTCCCGGACAGCATCGCGACATCCGTACGCTCCGGCCGCTTGACGAGCAAAAAACCCGCCAGCAGCAGCATGACGAGAATGCCTGCGAAGCCGACGTAGAACTGCGTGCGTAGCGCTTGCCAAACCGGACTTTCCGCAATGTTACGGTCGATCGTCACGTCGAGGACGCGGTGCGTACCGTGCCGCACGATCGGGAGACGATAGTGCCGGCCGTCCTTGAGATAGGTGAACGCGTCGACGCGATCCGCCGGGCTCATCGCGCGCAAATCGATGAGGTCGTTCACGCGCAGACCTTGGCGCCCGACGGGCGACTGCGGGTCTACCGCATCGACGTGCTCGACGAACGGAGCCGACGGCGAAGGATCGTAGCCGATCCAGCCGTCGATGACGTGCGCGTAGATCGTGCTCGCCACGAATTGCACGATCGCGAAGACGCAGAGCGCGAGCAGTCCGCGTGATACGAGCTTCGAGCGAGCCATAGGGGCGTGTTCCCGGCGGTCACCCCGAGAGTCCTCGAAGCGCGAACCGTGAAAAATCCGGTCTTCCGCTCACGCGTCCGTCTACATCCTAGAATCGTAGTTTCATGATGTAGAAGCGAAAGCGCGACCGATATGGGGCTGGACGCGCTGTAGCTTCTCTGCTAGGTTGCGTTTTATGGAAATCCAATCGATCGCCCGACGGGTGTTCATCGCGGCCGCCGTCCTCGTCGTCCTCAGTGGAATCGTGCCGTCGAGCGCGCGCGCGGGTGGATCCGGCAAGTGCACCTTTTTCGCGAAGGCTGATGCCGAACGGGCACTGGGCGGACCGGTCGTCTTCTTGCCCTCGCAGATGGACGCGACCAACTGCGCTTGGGGACGGGCGAAAGATCCGAGTGTCGGCGTGACCGTCTCGCG
>CAZZUZ010000178.1:0-4205 GCA_964657315.1 Vulcanimicrobiota bacterium | reverse complement strand
TGCCAAAGGCGTCACCAGCGTGTCGCTCTCCGAGGCTGCGGGCGATGGAGCGAAGGCACTCGCAATCGCGCGTTCGATGATGAACCGCTAGGAGCGGCGGCCCGGCTTTCAGGCTGCGCCGCCGGGCAGGTCCAGATTCGCGGCAATGCGATCGAGCAGCGATCCGAGCAGCGCTCTTTGTGCCGCGCTGAGATCGTGGAACAGCACGCCTTCCATCTTCTCTTTCGCGACGTCGAGTGCGGCGAGCCGCGCGTAGCCGAGTTCCGAAAGGGAGACCGTGTGGCGCCGCCGGTCGCCTGGATCTCTACGCCTGAGCGTCAATCCCCCGGTCTCGAGGTCATTGAGCAGTGCGACGAGTTTGGTCGGGTGCACGTCCAGCGTCCGGGCGAGATCTTGTTGCGAGCGCGGCCCGTCACGCAGAGCCAACATGGCCGGGACGTGCCGCGTGCGCAGTCCCGTCGGCTCGAGGAATTCGGTAAATTTGCGTGCGGCGACGCGCCCAACGGCGGAGAGTAACCAGAGGGTCGCCCACGTTTCTCGCCCCGGCAGTCTCTTCATAGGTAACTGATTCTTATGCTAAATCGTTACCCCTGTTAAAGTATCTGGTTAGGGTCATTGTTGCGTTTATGAAATGATAGGTAGCGGTTCGCTGCCGCGAGGGTTTCGCTAGAACCAGCGCTTCCAGCGAAAATAGCCGATCAGCGCGATGAAAGCGATCGCTTCGCTGCCGAGACCGTAGAGGAAAAACGTGTGTTTGGATGCGATGCCGTTGACCATATAGCCGAAATTCTGCCCGAAAAAGCCCGTGATGTAGGTGAGTGGTAGAAAGATCGTGGCGATGATGGCGAGTTGCTTCGAGATCTCGTTTTGGCGGTTCGCGACGAGCGAGAGGTGGATCTCGAGGGCGCTGTTGACGAGGTCGCGCGCGGAATCGAGCTGGTCGATCACGCGGATCGCGTGGTCGTACACGTCGCGATAGTAGCGCTCTTCATCGCCCGAAAAGAAGTTGAAGTCGTCGCGCACGAGCGGCTGTAGGAGTTCGCGAACCGGTGCGACCGCTCGCCGCGCGTGATGGACGTCGTTCTTGAGATCGAAGATCTCCTTGAGCGTCGTGTTTTCGCTCGAAGACCGTTCGAAGAGCCGTGTCTGCAGATCGGCGATCCACTCCTCGAGTTTGTCGCCGATCGGAAAATAGTGGTCGACGACGCTGTCGATGAGCGAATAGAGCAGATAGCCCGAATCCTCGCCGAGCCCGCCGTCGTGGGTCTCGAACCGCTTGGAGATCTCGTCGATCGGATACGGCGGATTCTGGCGAATCGTAACCATGAACATCTTGCCCGCGAAGACGGCCATCTCGTGGACCACGAGCCGGTCGCCCTTCCACGTCACCGGATGGATCACGATGAAGAGGTAGCGGTCATAGGATTCGAGCTTGGGCCGTTCGTGCGCGGTCTGGGCGTCTTCGATCGCGAGGGGATGCAGATCGAAGGTCACGCGCAGACGCTCGAGATCGTCGTGCGTCGGCGCGATCAGATCGAGCCAGACGACGTGCGATTTATCCGCGATCGCCGCACGGACCGAATCGACGTCGTGCAGGACGGCGGTGCGTTTTCCGTCCTTGAAGGTCGTACACTGGACGAGGCTTTTCGGCGGCGCCGCGTGCGCGTCGGTCATCATCGCGCGCGGCGTTCTGCCCGTCGGCCGCAAATTCCGGCGGACGCGCCCGACCGGGCGTTGAAACTCGAGCACGCGCGCCCCGGTAGAGCGCGGCAATCACTCTTCCCGGAGGTCTCTGTGAACTGTCCGACTTGCCAGACTCCGCTCGCGCCCGGTGCGCGGTTTTGCACGAACTGCGGTGCTCCCGCTCCGATGCAAACCACGGTGGGTTCGTATTCCGAGCCGACGCCGGAGACCGATAACCCGAAGGATCCGATCGTCCTCGGCGACATGACGATCAAGATCGAGGGCGAGCTCGTCCCCGCGGTGGACGTCGAACTCGGCATGCAGCAGACGGTGTATTTCGAACACCACATTCTGCTCTGGAAGCAGCCACAGGTCACGCTCGGATTCATGGGCATTCAAAACGCCGCCAAGCGCTTCTTCTCGGGGCTGCAAATCTTCATCAGCACGGCGAAAGGCCCGGGCAACATCGCTTTCTCGCGTGAGGCACCGGGACAGATCGTCGCGCTGCGCCTGCGTCCCGGTCAATCGGTCGACGTGCGCGAACACCAGTTCTTGCTCGCGACGAGCAACGTGCAGTACGATTTCTTCTGGCAGCAAGGACTTGCCAACGTCATCTTCTCCCGCGCCGGTCTCTTCATCGATCGATTCGTCGCGCAGCAGGGCGAAGGGCTCGTGCTCATCCACGGCTACGGCAACGTCTTCGAGAAAACGCTCGCTCCGGGCGAACAGCTCGACGTCGAACCGGGCGCGTGGCTTTGGAAAGATTCCAACGTCCGCATGGATACCGTTTCCGTGCTTTCGTCGCAGGGCGGCGGCGGTTTGATGGGCGCGCTCGGCGCCTTCATGGGCGGTTCGGCACTGCAGCTCAACCGGTTTACCGGCCCCGGCCGTGTAGGTCTGCAGTCGATGACCTACGTGCCCATCGGCTCGCAAGAGGGCGCGACGCAGACGGGCGGTCAGAGCAATATAGGCAACGTCTTTGGCTCCCTCTTCGGGAATCAAGCCTAGGCGGCGCGATGCGTCCTTCGCATTTCCGAAGATCGTTTCGGAGTGTACCTTTTCGGCGTGCGCTTAGGTTAGGAGACGTAGCTCACGTTTACGCTGAAGCCGGCGGCTTCGGCGCGGGCTAAAACGGCGAGGACGTTTTCGATTTCGTCGTCGACGCTCGAGATGTCGCGTGCGGTGATGCCGGCCGGGCCGGCATTCTCCCAGAGCAAACGGCGAGCGGTCTCGAGAGCGACGCGCATGCGCTGCGGCGTCGCCTCGAGTACCGGCCAATCTTCGTAGGACGTCGCGGGCACCACGCGCCAGCCGTTCCCGGAGTCTTCTCCTTCGTCGTGATAGGCGTGCGGGATCGCGCCGAGCAGCGCGACCGCATCCCGATCGGACGGACGGATCTTCAAGCCCATGTCGCTGAGCCGGACGACGTAACGAAAAAACGCGCTGTTTCCGACGCTGTACGTTCCGGCCGGGGATCCAACGCTGACGTGTACCATCGCTGCTGCCGTTCGCTCAGCGTCGCATGAGTACCCGGCGTCGCCGCGCGGGTACCGCATGCGAGAAGTGTCGATGGAGCCGCCACGACCGAACACAGAGCGGCGATCGACGCGAACTTCTCGCCGACCTAGCCGCGATTTATATCGAACGGAAGATCGAGCTGCCCCGCGAGCCGCTCGAGCTGCGCCCAGACTTTGACGTGGACCGGCACGCCGTTCGCTCGATTCGCCAACGTCTTCTCGTGCTCGATCTCGCCCGCGACGTAGACTCGATCGCAGCCCGGCGCGGTGCGCGTGGCCTTGAATTCGCGTAGCTCGCGGTCGACGTCGTTGCGAAACGCATCGACGTCGCGAAAGCCGTCGATCGAAATCGCGCCGAAGAAATGCGAGATCATCCCCGGACCTTCGACGGAATTGGGCAACGGCAGATCGTTGCCGAATTTGCCGCCGCCGAGTACGCCGCACATGAGATCGACGAGTAAGCCGAGGCCGTAGCCTTTATGGCCCCCGTTGTCGACGCCGAGGCCGCCGAGCGGCAAGAGCGCGCCGAGCAGACCCGCGTCAGCGCTGAGTGTTTGGTTCCCGTCGGCATCGATCGCCCAGCCGGGCTTGAGCGGCTTCTCCTTGCGCTTGAAGACTTCGAGTTTGCCGCGCGGTACGGTCGTCGTCGCGAAATCGAGCACGAACGGCGGCTCGTCTTGCGCGGGCACGGCGTAGGCCCACGGATTGGTGCCGAGCATGACGTCCTTGCCGTACGTCGGCGCGCCGTAGCGTACGGAGTTCGTCGAAGCGATGCCGATCATATCGTGTTCGAGCGCGAGCATCGCATAGAAGCCGGCGATGCCGAAGTGATTCGAATTGCGTACCGTCGCGAACGCGGTGCCGCTCTGCTTCGCCTTCTCGATGACCGCTTGCATCGCGCGCGTGCTCGCGGGATGGCCCAGACCGTTACCGGCGTCGACGACGAGCGTCGTGACGGTCTCGCGCACGATCGTTTCGTGCGGTCGCGGATCGAGCAATCCATCG
>CAZZUZ010000177.1:0-6458 GCA_964657315.1 Vulcanimicrobiota bacterium | reverse complement strand
CATGCGGTTCTCATTCGCGCTTCATCGCGGCCGCGCGTTTCCCAAAATCTGCCCAGATTTCGGGGTAGAATTGACCGTACGATGAACACGCGAATCCACAGACTCGGCTCGATCGCCTTCGGGCTATCGCTCCTCGCGACGGCGCTTCCAAGTCTTGCTTCGGCTCAAGACAAGCCGTCCTACGCAACCAGCGACGAAGACACGGTGCACGGACGCATCGTCTCCGTCGACGATCAATACAACGTGTCGGTTCGCGACGACAAAGGCTACGTCGATCACGTGCGCCTGCACCAAGGCACGATCATCAACCCGACCGGGCTTTCGCTGCACGCGGGCATGACGGTCACCGTTCTCGGATTCAATTCCGGCAACGTTCTCGCCGCGAACGAAATCGACACGCCGTACAACTACGTGCCGGGGTACGCGTACGGCCCGGCCTATCCGTACGGCTACGGCTACGGCTATCCGTCGGTCGCGCTGGACTTCGGATTCGGCCGCTACGGGCGCTGGCGCTGAGCCGGCGCGATCGGCGGTACGCGACGAAGAACGCCCGACGGGGCGTTCTTTCTTTTTCCAGAAGATCGCGCGCGTGATCGAGATGTCGTTCGAAACGCATATCGCCGCCGAGCCGCGACACGTCTTTGCCGTCATCGCGGATCTCCGCGACTACCTGCGTTGGCTGCCCCTTTCGTCCGCGTTCGACGGCACGACCGACATTTCGGACGGCCCCGTCGGGCTCGGCACGACCTACGTAGAGCGAACGCCGGGTTCGGAGCGCGCCGGTAGGGTCGTCGCGTTCGACGCACCGCACCGAATCGCGTTCGAGCAGCCGATGCCGCTGACCATACCCGGCTTGTCGTGGTGCGGCAGCCTCGACATTCGCGTCGGCTATACGCTCACCGGAACGGCGCACGGCACGCGCGTGGTGCGCGACGTCCGCATCGAACCGCGGGGCCCGATCCGTTTTGCGGCGCCGCTGATGAGGCGGCCGTTTCGCGAAGAAAATCAGCGGGTGGTCGACGCGCTCAAAGCGTTCGTGGAGCGCGATAGCAAGGACTAGCGCCAGAGCGGAACTCCCGGAATCGGCGGCGGCGCCGACGTCGAAACGCGGCGTCCATCGAGGACGAGCGGCGAGACGAGATGCTGCAGGATGCCGTATGGGCTGCGCACGTTCTCGAGCAGTTGCGGATCGTCGCCGAAGGCCGGCATCGTTGCGGCGCGCGCATCGGAACTGCCGAGGGTCGCGAGCCATTCCGCCGTGCGCGCGAGCGAGAGGTCGACGCGCCACGAGCCGCCGATCCGCGCGCGCTTCTCGAGCGCGACCAGCGTTCCGAACGCCGCGAGCCAGCCGGTAGCGTGGTCGAGCGCTTGCACCGGCAAGGGAACCGGAGCTTCACGACCGTACGATTTGCGCGCTTCGTCGGCGAGGCCGGTGGCGAGCTGCACGAGGCTGTCGAAGCCGCGCCGTCTGGCCCACGGACCGCGCCGCCCGTAAGCGGAGATCGACGTGTAGACCAGACCCGGCCGCAGTTCGGCTGCGGCTTCCGCTCCGAATCCGAGTGCGTCCATCGCCCCCGGCCGCAACGTCTGCATCACGGCGTCGGCGCCGCGCACGAGCGCTGCGAAGGTTTCACGGCCGCCGAAGTCCTTGACGTCCACGTACGTCGCGCGTTTTCCGAAGCCGCCCTCGATCGCGGCGGCTTCGATTTCGGGCAGTGCGCGCGAGCCGACGCGGAGCACGTCCGCGCCGAGCGACGCGAGGACTTTGCACGCGAGCGGCCCGCTGATCACGCGCGTCATGTCGAGAACGCGCGGCGTCTCGTGCGGTGCCTGGGGCGGTGCGTCGCCGATCTGCACGACCTCGACGAGCGGTGCGGCAAGCACCGCTCTGCCGGCGTCGCTCGCATGCCAGGCCGCCCGCTCGCGCAGCGCAGCCGCGGCGCCGCCCTTGGCAAGAACGAGCGATTCGACATCGACGGCGGTGCGCGTCGCGACCGCGGATTCGACCGCAGCGCGTTCCTGCGTGACGCCGAGCGCGACTGCGAGCGCGCGTGCGTGATGGGGATAGTTCGCGTGCAAGCGCACCCAGCCGTCCGCGGCGCGGTAATCGCCCGAGAGCGCCGCCCACGGCCGCGGGGCCTCGCCGTTGACGCGCAGATAGGTCTCGCTGCGAAACGCGAGCGCCGCTTCCCGTCCGTCGACGGAAGTCTTCGCGCCCGTACCGCCGAGCGTACGCAATAGCGCGTCGTATGCGAGACCGGCGAGCGTTACGCTCGCCAGCGCCGCGGTTCCGACGCGATAGATCGAGGGCAAGATCTCCTCGACGCTGGAGTTTTGGAATCGATCGGCGGGCAGCTTCGTGCCCGCCGTCTCTTGCCATACGGATTCGATGACCGCGCGTTCCAGGAGCGGCACGCCTTATGCTGCGGGCGTTCGCGCATCGTACAGCGATGCCAGGCGTGGTGCGAGCAGCTGCTGCAGCGATTGCGGCTCGGCGAGGAACGCGTCGTGTCCGTGGTCGGAGACGAGCTCGAAGTACTCGCTGTCGGCGCCTTCGCGTGCGAAGCGGGCGGCGGTCTCTTCGACGTATTTGGCAAGGAAGAGCCAGTCGCTCGAAATGCCGACGAAGCTGAACTGCGGATGCGTCATCGCGAGCTTACGATCGCGGACGTCGAACGTATCCATCGCGCGCGTCAGCGCGAGATAGGCCTGCGGGTCCATGCGCTTGGCGAAGATCGCACCCTGATGATCGAGGTAGCCTTCGACGTCGTAGCGGTCGCGAACGTTACGGGTCGGATCGCCGCCGTTACGATCGAAGTTGCGTGCGAAACGCTTGCCGAGAAGCGCTTCGGATTTGTACGTGAGCATCGCGATCTTGCGCGCGAGCCCGATGCCCTCTTCGGGCGTACGCGCGATCGCGACGGCTTCTCGCGCGACGGCGTTGAGTGCGATGCCCATCGCCGCGAAATGATCGTACGCGCCGATGACGATACAGCGATCGACGCTCGCGGGCGCTTCGAGCGCCCACGCGATCGCCTGCATGCCGCCGAGCGATCCGCCGACGACGGCGGCGAACTTCGTGAGCCCGAGCGTCGCGAGCGCCTCGCGCGATGCGCGCACCATGTCGTTCACGGTCACGACCGGAAAACGCTCGCCGTACGGCGCTCCGTCGGGCGCGGTCGACGCGGGTCCGGTCGAGCCGTAGCAGCTTCCGAGCGCATTGACGCATGCGATGGCTAGTGAGTTCGTGTCCAGCAGTTTGCCCGGTCCCGCGAGACCGCCCCACCAATCGAGCGCGCGCGATGAACCCGTCAGCGCGTGGCAGATCAGCGCGACGTTCGAGCCGTCGGCCCGCGGCTCGCCGTAAACGCTGACGCGTTGGACGACGTCTTGCAGGCTCGCGCCGTTCTCGAGCGAGACGCGTCCGACGACGACGTCCCGCTCGAAGGTGGGATCGGTCGCCGTCTTAGTGGCTCGCGCCCGCGACTTCACCGTTCGACGGATATACGGTCGCCTTCGCGCCTGCGAGCGCCTGTTCGAGATCGGCGATGATGTCCGCGGGGTCTTCGATGCCGACCGAGAGGCGCACCATGTCTTCGGTGACGCCGGCTTCGATCTGCTCGACGTGACCGAGCTGCTGGTGCGTGGTCGTCGACGGGTGGATGACGAGCGATTTCGCGTCGCCGACGTTGGCGAGCAGCGAAAAGAGTTTGAGGCGATCGATCAATGCCTTTGCCGCGGCCGCTCCGCCCTTGACGCCGAACGTGAGGATCGCGCCCGAGCCTTTGGGCAGATACTTTTTCGCGCGGGCGTACGAGTGATGGTCCTCGAGCCCGGGATACGAGACCCAGGTGACGTCGTCGTGCGCCTGTAAGAATTTGGCGACGGCGAGGGCGTTACTCGAATGGCGCTCGACGCGCAGTCCGAGCGTTTCGAGCCCTTGCATCAGGAGCCAAGAATTGAACGGCGAGATGGCCGAGCCGAGGTCGCGCAAGAGCTGAACGCGCGCCTTGATGATGTAGGCGAGATTTCCGAACGACGCGACGTAACGCACGCCGTGATATGAGGCGTCCGGTTCGGTGAATTCGTCGAACTTGCCCGAAGCCGCCCAATCGAAGTTGCCCCCGTCGACGAGCAGTCCGCCGATGGACGTGCCGTGGCCGCCGATGAACTTCGTCGCCGAGTGGGTCACGATGTTCGCGCCGAACTCGAACGGCCGCAACAGGTACGGCGTGGCCAGCGTGTTGTCGACGATGAGCGGAATCTTCGCGTCGCGGGCGACTTCGGCCACGGCTTCGACGTCGAGGACGTCGACCTTCGGGTTGCCGATCGTCTCGGCGAAGACGGCCTTCGTGTTCTCGCGAATGGCCTTCTCGAAGTTCGCGGTCTTCGAAGGGTCGACGAGGGTGACGGTGATTCCGAAGCGCGGAACGGTGTGCGTGAACGCGCTGTGCGTGCCGCCGTAGAGCGACGCCGACGCGACGATATGATCGCCCGCCTTCGCGAGGTTGAGGATCGAGAAGATGTTGGCGGCCTGTCCGCTCGCGAGCGCGAGCGCCCCGACGCCGCCTTCGAGCGCGGCGATGCGCTGCTCGAGCACGTCGCTCGTGGGGTTCATGATGCGCGTGTAGATGTTGCCGAACTCTTGCAACGCGAAGAGCCGCGCGGCGTGATCGGCATCGTCGAACGTGTAGGACGTCGTCTGATAGATCGGCACCGCACGCGACTTCGTATGCGGGTCGCCTGCGTGACCGCCATGGATCGCGGTCGTGTCGAAACGATATTCCGAGTCTGACAAAAGAAAACTCCTAGACGGTTGCGGTCGCGGGTGCGGCGGAAGCGGATATGGCGCGAGCGGAGGTAACCGCGACGTCTTCCCAAAGCGGGATGAGGCTCGCGATGCGTACGCCCGCGGCGGCCGTAACGGAAGAGATCTCGTGCGAATCGCGCACGCGCTCCGTGAGGATGGCAGGCAGGCCGAGAACGGGCTCGGCGGAGATGCCCGCTGCGACCAGCGCTTCGCGCGCGGGGCGTACGTCGCCGAGCGACTCGACGCGGATGACGCGGCGCAAGGGAATGGCGGGTTCGAGTTTGTCGGTCGCGACGGGTGCGAGCGACGTGTCGGCCGTCGGGACGCCCGCGAAACGTCCGGCAGCGACGCGTCGCAAGACGGCGACTACGTCGCCGATGACGGACGAGGCGGTGGGATCGCTGCCCGCGCCCGTGCCCGCGAACGTCAGCGAACCCGAACTACGTCCGGTGACTCGAATGCAGTTTTGCGGGCCGGCGGGCTGCGCGAAAGGATGCTCGAGCGGCACGTATGCGGGCGTGACGATCGAGCAGTCGACGCGCGCGCAGCCGATGAGTTTCAAACGCCAGCCGGCGCGTTTGGCTAGCGTATGATCGTCGCGCACGAGCCCGGTGATGCCGGTTCGCGGAATCTCGCGCGTGATGAGGCCGCGTCGGAACGCGAGCTGCGCGAGGATGGCAAGCTTGTGTCCTGCATCGATACCCTCGACGTCGTTCGTCGGATCGATTTCGGCGAAGCCGAGACGTTGCGCGGCCTCGAGCGCGTTGCCGTACGTCGAGCCGCCGAACATCTCGGAGAGAATGAAGTTGGTCGTGCCGTTGAGCACGCCGCCCACTTCGAGAATCTCTTCGCCCGCGAGCGACTCGGCGATCGTGCGGACGATTGGAATCGCGCCGCCGACCGCGGCCTCGTAGGCGATGGTCACCCCGCTGCGCGCGGCGAGCGCGCGCAACTCCGGGCCGCGCGTGGCTAGCAAGTCTTTGTTCGCGGTGACGACGTGTTTGCGCGATTCCAGCGCGGCGACGACGAGTTCGGCCGCGATGCCGGTGCCGCCGATGCATTCGATCACGACGTCGATCGAGGGGTCGAGCGCGAGCGCGCGCGCGTCCTCCGTGAACAGATCGCTCGGAATCTCCTGCGGCCGCGGCTTATCGAGCGAGCGAACCGCGATGCCGGCGAGCCAGTAGTCCACGCCGCTCTGCGCGGGGATCGTGGACATCTTGCTGACGAGGAGTCGCGCCACGCCGCTCCCGACCGTGCCGCATCCTAAGAGGGCGATTCGAACGTCGGTACCGGGGCCGGAGCGATCCGCGTGCGCTGGTTGAGTGAGCGACATGCGATGTATGAACCTTGCTAGCCCGGGGCGTTTCCCCGTTTCGGGGTGCTCCCCGTAGTGAAGTCCGCCCATAGTAACGAACCCGCGTTTCGTGCGTCAAGCGTGGAAAGTCGTGCGCCTCGCGTCGGGGAGCGCGCTTTCGCTCGCACTTCCGGTCGAGCCGTCACGCGGTGCCGTCCTTTTCTTACACGGCGTCGGCGGCGGGGCGTGGTCGTGGGCCGCGCAGGCGGCCGCCATTGCGAGCGACCGGCACGCCTACCTCTGGGAGGCTCGCGGTCACGGCCTCGCGGCGGGCGTCGCCGACGCGGGGCT
>CAZZUZ010000176.1:0-6515 GCA_964657315.1 Vulcanimicrobiota bacterium | reverse complement strand
GGCGGCGATGCCGTATGCTGAGGCTGAAGCAACGGGGCGAACGACGTTATATGTCGCTCGCCGGAGTTGCGCAAAAGCTTGTCCGCAAGAGGCAAGGGGGCAGAACGAGTGTGATCGCGAGATCGCACTCGTTTTGTATTCTGCCCTATCTGTGCAGCGTGAGAACCAAGCGGAACGCTGCGGGCTCGATGACCAGTGCGTCGGTGGGCAGCGAGCCGTAGACGAGCGCACCGCTTTGGTCCTGGCCCGTGACGCCGCGATACGGTTCGCCCGCTCCGAGCCGCGTGAATCGGCCGGCATCGGTGTTGAAGAGGTTCGTGCCCGCGAGCGAGAGATCGAAGAGCGAACCGAAGCGGCGCCCGACGAATCCGTTGACGATCGCAAACGGACCTTGATTGAGTTCGTTGTTGTTTCCGCGCGCGCTCAAATCGCTCGCCGCATGCCACGCGGTTTTGTCGTCGTAGCCGATTTCGAACGACGCCTGCTGCTGCGGAATTCCGGGGAACTGTTGATGTTCGACGAGCGTTCCGCCCGACGTGGGATTGGAGAACTGCGCGCTGAGGTCTTTGGGATACGCCACGTTGATGCCGTACCGTCCGGTAAAGAGTACGTGCGCTTGCGCGATCAGCTGCGAATAACGGAACTCCGCGCCCTGGTACACGGCGTTCCCGACGTTGCTCTGATACGAAACGCACGCGGCGATCGGGTTCGCCGCCGAATTGTTCGCACACGTTCCCGCGGCGACGGCGGCCAGCGGATAGTACACTTCGACCGGGTTTCGCAAATTCGTGCGATAGAACGACACGTCGAGCGTCGAACGCGACGAGAATTCGTGCGACGCGCCGAGTTCGTATTCGGTCGCGTGCTCGGGCGACTCGCTCGTGCTGCCCTGACCGACGAAGACGTCGTTCGCATCGAGCGCGAGCTGCGAATACGGAAACGTATAACGTTCGACGAGCAGCGGCGCGCGAAATCCCGTGCCGAGCGAAAAGCGCAGCGATGTCGAAGCGTCGGCCGCGTAGATCGCGCTGAAGCGGCCGTCGAGGTTCGATCCGAACGTGGTGTAACGCGATTCGAATGCGCCCGCGTCCAGCCGGACGTTCGGCGCGGGCTCGAAGCCGCCGCGCGCGAAGAGGACGTCGATCGTCTGTCCGAGTCGGGGAAAACCGTCCGCGTCGAGCGATTCGTATCGCGTGTATCCGCCTACGGCGAACTGCGACGTCGCGAACGAGCGCTGCCACGTCGCACCGCCGTTGTAGCGTTTGTCCGCGTGCACGAGATCGTACGGCGAGACGACGCCGCCCTCGACGTCGACCGAGTTGTCCGAAAGCGACGCATCGAGCGTGAGGGCTCCCGCGCCCAGAGGCGCGCGCCCACGCAGCTGATACGCGCGGATGGACTGCGCGAAGGTCTGGCCGCCCGGACCTCGATAGGTGCCGTCGCTCGAGATGCCCGTGACCGCGCTGCTCTGATCGCGATCGTCGCCGAGGGTGAAGATGCGTGCGGTGATGTCTGCGTTTTGCGAGAACGCGTAGGTCAGCGTGCCGAGCGCGGTATGCGCGGCCACGGCGGATCCGACGTGCGTCGCGCACGGCGAACACGCCGGTGCGCCGGTATCGAGCGCGATCGATCGATTCGTATAACCGGCCTCGTTTTGATCGTCGAGCGCCGCAGCGTACCCGAGCTTGCCGACCGTTCCGGTCGCGTTGACGAAGCCTTCGCTGCGCCCGAACGAGCCGCCCGAGATCGAGAGCGTTTCGTGCGCGACCTTCGTCGGCCGCAGCGAGATGAGATCGATCGCACCGCCGAACGTGTTGCTGCCGTTGGCGTCCTCGGGCCCGAGCCCTTCGGTGACGTCGATCGCCGAGAATGCGGCGACCGGAAAGCGCGAGATATCCAGGTCGCCCGTGTTGCCGTCGTTGAGCAGTTGACCGTCGAGCGCGAGCAGCGATTCGGACGGATCGGGCCCGCGCAGTGCGACGACCGCGATCGCGCTCGACGCACCGCCGTCGGGCCGGGCGAACGTCGCGCCGGGAAGTTGCGCGAGACCGTCGATGACGCGGTCGTCTCCGAGCGCATCGAGCTCGCGGCGAGAGATCGTAATCGACGGAATCGTGCCGCGAACGGGCGTGAGCCGGCCGTCGGCCGACACGCTGCCGATCTGACGCAGCTTCGGCGAGTCGAGCGCCTCGAGCATCACGTCGAGATCGAGATCGCGATCGGCTTCGACGGCAAACGTCAGCGAAGCATAGCCACGGGTCGACGCGGTGAGTTCGTAGGCGCCGGGCGCGGCATGGGTGGTAAACGTTCCGTCCGCATCCGTGACGAAGGTCTGCGTTCCGGGCGTCCCGCGCAGGGTGAGGCCGACCCCGCCCAGCGGCACACCCGAAATGCCGTGGATGGTTCCGGCGACGATGCAGCACGCCGCGAGCAATGTCGGCAACACGTCAGTGTAGGCGCGCGAAACGGATCGTCGGCGTTTGCGCGGTGCCGACTTCTTCGACCCACGTTACGCTCAGGTGTTCGTTCGCGTCGATGAGCGCCGTGATGAAGTCGCCCGAGTACCGCGTGTCGCCCGTGCAGCCGGCGTTCGCGCACATGCCGCCCGTGTGCACGACGGGTTCGAGCGTCGTCACGGACCACACCGGGATGGCGTCGAACGCGTCGTACGTTTCGGCGACGCGTACCGACCATGGCACGTTCATGCTTATGACGTCCGCGCCGTTCGCAGCCGTCGAGTAGTACAGGACGGCGATGTGCCCGGGCTTGCCCGCCGCCACGCTCGTGAACGTCGCGGTCCCGGTCGCCGTCTGGGGGATCATCGGCAACTGCGAATACGTCATGCCTTGATCCGTCGATCGCCCGACTTGCACGCCAAGCCCTCCGGCTGCGTTCGCAATGTCGCCGACGAGGTAGAAGTCACCGGCCGTGTCTTGCGCGTCGCTCGGCAACGCCTCGTCGCTCGCGATACCGGTATCGACGACGTCGGCCAATGCCGGCACGAGGCCGGGAGACGAGACGACGTAGCGATAGACGTAGCGGCCCGGATGCTCGTCGAGCACTTGCAGCACGACGCTGCTGTTGTGGATTTTGACCAGCGGCCCCGTGTCGGGCTCGAGCACGTTGTTGCCGAACTGCTCGACGTTCCACGACGAGCCGCCGTTGTTGCTGTCGAAGAACGCCGTCTGATACGTGCCTTCGTTCGTCGTCTCGTAGGCTTCGTCGTCGCCCGGCGCGGTGACCCACATCCGGTCGGTGCCGCCGGGTGCGACCGCGGGGTCGCAGGTCCACGTGTTCGCACGATCGTCGCTCGTGCAGACCGCCGTATTGCCCGCATACGGGTAATCGAAGGTGTAGTAGAGACGGCCGTTCGGCGCCACGTCGATCGAGCTGTCCGACGCGAGCACGGTCTTCGCGATCGCCGGTTCGGGTGCGACGGCGAACGTTTTGCCGTTATCCGTCGAGCGGTAGATATTTGCTAGCGCGGAAACGTAGATCGTGCCGTCCGGAGCCTCGGCCATCGTGGGCTCGTTGCCGAGCGTCCCGAGCGTGACGATCGCCGGCGCGGCGGTGATGCCGCTCGACGGCACCGGGCTCGCAGTCGCGCTCGCCGGCGCCGTCGGCGTGCTCGTCGCCGCCGGAGAAGCGGACGTTGCCGGCTTCGGCGTCGCCGTCGAGTTCGTAACGGGCGCCGGTCCGAGGCCCGAACCGGCGGTCGCACCGCCTTCGCAACCGGAAATCAGCAGCGCAGAAATCGCGAACGTCGCGCTTCGAACGTGTTCCATGGATGATCGCTTTCGTCGAGCCGGCAAGGCTGAGTGAGCCCTTTTGGGCTTTCGAGCGATTCCCTATGGACTAAGCGTGCGACATCGCGGGTTTGACGCGGTTGTAGTCGGGCGTGACGTACAGCGGCTTCATGCCGATGACGGCGTCGACCGACTCGTCCCCGACCGTTACGTGGCAGAGCGCCTGATCCCGATTCATCGAGAAGAGGATGCCGGTATCGATCTTGTTGAGGTTGTGCTTGGTCGCGCGTTCGAGCACGCGCAGCGTGTCTTCGTCATCGGTTTTGAAGAAGATTTTCTGCGTGAAGTTCTGCAGCGCGGCATCGACGTGATACGCGGGCAGCACGGAATAGAGCGACGACACGCCCTGCGTCGTGCCGAGCACCATGCAGCCCGCGGAACGGATGATGCCGAGCGAGAGCACGTCGCTCTCGGAAATACAGAGCTGATATTCGTCGATGCCGAAGACGATCGGGCGATTCTGGTCGAGGCTGCCGTCGGCGCGGCGGTTTTCCATCGCCGTGAAGAAGCGGCGCTTGCCGAGCGTGTAGATGGCTTGCGCCGCGCGTTCGTAGCGCGTGCGCGGTACGTGCAGGATGATGACCTTGCCGTCGAAGACGGATTCCATCTGTACGAGGTTGTGACGGCGTCCGAACGTCTTGGAGATCTGCACGTCGCGCAGCGGTTCGAGTAATTGCGAAACCGCGAATTGCACGGCGCGGCGCGTTTCGGGCGTGAACTGGAGGTAGCGCGAGTCTTCGTAGCTCATCGCTTCGCGGATCGTCCACGCTTCGTCCATCTCGTGCGAGAGCGCGCGCAATTTTTCCATCGCTTGGATGCGCACCATCGCCGCGAATTTGTCGTCGAAACAGTAGCCCGTGAGGTGCTCGAAGGTGTAATACTGGTCGCCCGCGGCTTTGAGCATGCGCAGCGCGTTCTTCATGCGCGCGACGGCGGCGTCGACCCACTGCTTCGCTTCGTCGCTCACGCGTCCGAACGTATCGCGAAAATACATCGAATCGACGTCGGGGCTCCCCGAGAGCAAGTCGAGGCCGATCGCACTTCCCGGCTCGACGACGAGCGTTTCTCTCCCCGCCCGGCGAGCGATTTCGACCGCTTCACCGACCGCCTCGACCTTGGCGGCGATGATGAACGCGCCGGCGCCGAGGTCGCTGAGCATCGCCTGGAGCATCGGATTGTACGCGCGCGTCGTCTTGCCCGAACCCGACGATCCGAAGATCATCGTGTGCCGGCAGAGGTCGTCCACGCCGAATACGACGGTTTCGTCCCCGCTGCCGAGCGAGATGGACGGCAAGTGGCCTTCGGGCGTTTCGTACATGGCTGCGAACGTTCTCCAGGGTCTGAGAAGCGGGCCTTTCTGGTATCATCGACATTTCGTAAACCGGGGTTTACATTCGAGGCGGGTAGGAGTAAAATACGTCCACGTCTGCAGACAGAGATCACCTGGGGCTCAAAACGGGAGGGCGACTTGACACCGCAAGATCCACCCAAGCACCATGAAGGTAGCGCCGGAGCGTAGACGCTTCGCCTGCCGGGACTCGAAAACCAAAGAGAAACGCCCCCTGCGTAGGGGGCGTTTCTTTCTTTACCCGTGCTGCGTTATTTGACGTTTTGCTCGAAGTACTGCGACAGCGGCGTGATGTCGAACGCGTTCCCGCTCTGGTCGACGCGGTCGTTGAACGAGAACGAGAAATCGTAGCCGTTGTTGAGCGATTCCATCCACGAAATGCTGCCGACGAACGAACCTTCGCGGGCATAACCGGCCGCGCGAGCGCCGAGGCCGTAGACGTTGTAATTGCCGGCGAACTTGACGAGCGATTGTGCGGAGATCGACATCGAGGTCGGGCCGTCGAGCACTTCGTACACGGTGATGCCGCCGTAGCAGCCGGGGACGATGTTCGCCTGCATGGGCGTGAGCACGCTGTAGCCCGTCGACGGATCGTCGCACGTCGCTTCGTTCGGGAGACGCCCGCTCTGCGCGGTCGCGGTGACGACGTCGTCCGTGACGCCGATGGGACTGAGGACGTTCGCATCGATGTACTGCTTGTACGGCATGCCCGCGGCCTTTTCGATCACGCGTGCGAGCAAGAAGTAGCCATCGTTGGAATACACGGACGTCGCTCCCGGGTTGTTGTCGAGTTGGTAGCCGTAGAGATAGCGCACGAACTGATCCTGCGTGAGCGGCCCCGAGTTGCCGGCCTGCTGTTCGATCGAATACATGTTGAACGCCGGATCGCTGCCGGTGTCGTCGTGGTAGCCCGCCGTATGGTTGACGAGTTCGGCCACCGTGATCTGACTCGTGCGTGGATCGACCGTTTGCGACGCGAGCAGCGGGCCCGACGGACTCAGCAGCGGCCACACGAGCGTCGACGGCGAGAGCTTTCCGGCAGCGTAGAGCTTCGTGACGGCGGCCGTTTCGAACGCCTTCGAGTTGCTCGAAACGCGGAAGATCGACGTCGGCTGCGTGATCGTGTACGCCGGATCCGTCGTATTGGTGTAGGCGTGCGAATAGACGACGGAGCCGCCCATGCCGACCGCGACTTGACCCGCGCGAATGCCGTATTGCTGCATGAAGCTCTTCACTTTGGCATCGAACGCGGCGTACTTCGAAGGACCGGTCGCGCCCGTAACGGTGAAGCCCGCCGGATTTGCGGTCGTGGAGCCCGTCGGCGCGGGAGAGGGGGTTGCCGTTGCGGTCGCCGCGGCGGT
>CAZZUZ010000175.1:4348-6530 GCA_964657315.1 Vulcanimicrobiota bacterium | reverse complement strand
ATTCGAATTTCCGCTGGGCAACGTGCCCTTCATGATAGGCGGCGACTATCGCAGTTTCGCCTATCCGCACGAAGCCGCAGCCGCGCCGGGGTCGTCGGACGTGCCGACGTACATCTCGTGCCCGAGCAACGGCTACCCGGGCTGCGTTTCGGTGCCCGGCCGCAACGCCTCGGTCTACGTCGGCGCCCAAAACCTGCGCGATACGACGGTCGCGGGTAACGTCGGAATCGGCATCGGCGGCCATACGTTCGTCGCCGGCAGCTACGCGGCGGAGTCGAACGATTATCCGTCGTCGTATCCCAGTGTTCCGACCCTCTCCGGCTTCGGTTTCGGCATCGACCGCCTACCGGATTTCGACCAGGTGCTCTCGTTCTATGCGAGCGGCTACTACTATCCGACGCTCAGCGGCACGTACGAGTATCCCGCCGGACTGCCGCCGCCGACCGCGGACTCGAGCGGCAAACTCCAGGAGAGCCTCTTCAAGTACGGCGCGGGCTTGACGTTCAAGCTCTCCGACACGCCGCTGTTTCTCGACCTCGGCTTCGTCGGCGATTCGATTCGCGGTAAGAACCTCGCGCCGGGCGACGCTTCGCACGCCGGCGGCCACGTCGGGATCGGCCTGAAGTTCTAGAGAATTCTGTCAGTTTTTTCTACTGACAGCCATGAGACGATTCTGTCGGTTGCGAAGGTAGGCCGCGATAAGCGGCTTGCCTTTTCGCTTTTCCAATCAGTTCCGTCGCCGAGGAGACGTCGTTTTGAAGTCGCTTTATGCTTCTGCTCTTTTGGCATGCGGACTACTTGCAAGCGTAGCGAATCCCGGCTTTGCGAAAACGCAGATGCCGGCTCCGGCATCGAAGAAGATGCCGCCGCCGCAGTGCAAGCACGCGGCGCGCGCGGACGGATCGACCGCGATGGCGGAACTGCCGCCGACGACGCTGCTCTACGATTACCATCACGTTCCGGGATCGAACCCGGTCATCGATAACGAACGCGCGCTCGGCGCCCTGCGTTGCGCGACCGATCTCGACAGTTCGAGCTTCTTGATCGACCTGCGCACCGTTTTCGAAACGATGGGCGGAACGGTTTCGTATTCGCAAGATCGCAAGACGATCACGGTCGCGAAACCGGGCGTCAAAATCGTCTTGAAAGTCGGCAAGAAAGAGATCGTTCTCAACGGCGAGACGCGTCCGCTCGACGTGCCGCCGATCGTCTATCGCAACGCGATCTACGTGCCGGTCCGTATCGTCTCCGAAGGCCTCGGCGGCTACGTGCAGTGGGACCGCCCGAGCCGCACGGTCGTCGTGCGCTACCTGCCTCCCGCGCCCGCAACGCCCGCGCCGCCGACCCCGCCGCCGCCTACGCCCGAACCCACCGCGATGCCGTCGGCGACCCCGCTGCCGACGCCCGAACCCACGCCCTCCGCGACGCCCGCGGTCCGCGCCCAGAATTTCGAGCAATTCGTCGTTGCGGATTACATCGCGCGTTCGGAGACGTATAGCAATTTTGCACCGGGGAAGGTCGGTAACGCGTCGTTCTCCGCGCGTGCCGCATTCGAATTTCCATTGGGCAACGTACCGCTCGAAATCGGCGCCGACTTCCGCGATTTCGCCTACACGCACGAAGCCGCGCCGTATACGCACGCGAGCGTTCCGAAGTACGTCCCGTGCCCGACCAACGGCTATCGGGGTTGCGTCTCGACGCCGGGTAAGACCGCGTCGGTTTACGTACCCCGGCTCGACCTGATGGACGATTCCGTGAGCGGCAACGTCGGGATCGGCGTCGCGCATGACTCGTATTTCGTAGCAAGTTTTATTACGGCGTTCAACAACTATCCGAGCTCGTATCCGAGCATTCCGACGCTCCACGGCTTCGGCTTCGGCGTCGACCGCCTGCCCGATCTGGAAAATCACTCGTCGATCTACTTCAGCGTCTTCGACTATCCGCAAGTCAGCGGCGACTACGCGTCGCCGGCGGGTCTTCCGGGTCCGGCCGTCGGCGGCAAGATCCAAGAGAATCTGCTCAAGTATCAGGTCGGCTTCACCGCGTCGGTCGGCGACACGCCGCTCTTCCTCGATGCCGGCTTCCTCGGCGATTACATCCGCGGCTACGGCCTGGCACCCGGGGATGAAGAGCACAACGGCGCCTACATCGGCCTCGGCTTGAAATTTTGACGCGGTTCCTT
>CAZZUZ010000175.1:0-4338 GCA_964657315.1 Vulcanimicrobiota bacterium | reverse complement strand
CCGATAACGGCGCGAGCGCAACCCCGGAACCCCGTCTGTGGACCGGGGTGGGTGAGGTGTGGTATGCTCTTTGGGTTGCGTTTGGCTGACCCCGGCGAGCGCGCGTTCTTAAGAAGGGGGAGACGGCCGTTACGAGACGGTTGTCGTTTAGGAGATACGAATGGCTAAGAAAGTGGTCGGCAAGATCGGCCTCGCCCTCAACGCGGGCAAAGCGACTCCGGCACCGCCGGTCGGTCCGGCTCTGGGACCCTACTCGCTCAACATCATGGCGTTCTGCAAAGAGTACAACGAGCGCACGGCGAGCCAGCCCGGGATGGTCATCCCGGTCGAAATCACGGTCTACGAAGACCGTACCTTCACGTTCGTCACGAAGACGCCGCCGGCGAGCTTCCTGATCAAAAAGGCGCTCGGCCTCGAATCGGGTTCCGCGATTCCCAACCGCAACAAGGTCGGCACGATCACCGGCAAGCAGCTGCGCGAGATCGCCGAGACCAAGATGGCCGATCTCAACGCCAACGACGTCGAGATGGCCATGAATATCATCGCCGGTACCGCGCGCTCGATGGGCGTCGAGGTGGCACGCTGATGGCGAAGGGTCACGGCAAGAAATACACGGCGCTCGCAGCGTCCTTCGACGGCGCGAAGCTGTACGACGTCGCGGAAGCGACGACGACCGTGAAGAAGAATGCGACCGCGAAATTCGACGAGACCGTCGAGATCCACATTCGTCTCGGCGTCGATCCCAAGAAGAGCGATCAGAACGTTCGCGGCACGGTGCTCCTGCCGCACGGCACGGGTCGCAAAGTCCGCGTGATCGCGTTCGCCAAGGGCGACAAAGCGCGCGACGCGGAAGCCGCTGGCGCCGATGTCGTCGGCGAACAAGACCTCATCGACCGGATCAAGGCGGGTTTCGACGAGTTCGACGTCGCCGTCGCTACGCCGGACATGATGGGTGCGGTCGGTTCGAACCTCGGCCGTATTCTCGCACAGAAGATGCCTAACCCGAAATCGGGCACGGTCACGCCGAACATCGGAAACGCGATTCGCGACATCAAAGCGGGTAAAGTCGAGTACCGGCTCGACAAGACGGGCATCGTGCACACGATCGTCGGCAAGGCGAGCTTCGGCGAGCAGCAGCTCGCGGAGAACGTGGCGACGCTCATCGACGCGATCGTCCGCGCGAAGCCAGCGGCCGCCAAGGGCACCTACCTGCGCAGCGTCACGCTGACGAGCACGATGGGTCCCGGCGTCAAGGTCGACCCGAACCGCATCAAGCCGACCGCAGCAACTTCTAACTAACCCGTCCTCTCGAATCGGCAACACGAGGCCCCGCGTTTTCCGACGCGGGGCTTTTCGTCGCCATTCCTTGACCCGCAGCCGGAAATCGCGTATCATACACGACGGCTCCGATGAACGTAGGCCCACCCTCGGGTGGTTAATGTGCGAACACCTACCGAGGATGACGACGACGATATCGGCTTTACGGCGGTTTCTAGGCGCTCATCGCGACGATTGGAGCGCCCTTCTTTTCTCGAGGCACGGCCTCGCAAGAAAGCAGCACTCATGCCAACCGCAAAAAAAGCACAGACGATCGAAGAGCTCAAAACACGGCTCGAAAATTCGAAGTACCTGTTCTTCACGAACTACGCGGGGTTGACGGTCGAAGAGATCACCAAACTCCGTGACGAGCTCCGCAAGGACGGGTCGACGTACGCGGTCGTGAAGAACACGCTGTTCTCACGCGCCGCGGGTTCCGAAGTCGCGGAAAAGCTCGAAGCGTTTCTCGCCGGCCCGACCGGCGTCGTGTTCGCTCCGAGCGATCCCGTCGCTCCGGCAAAGGCCCTCAAGCAGTTCTCCGACACCGTCAAGCCGCTCGAAGTCAAAGCGGCGTGGGTCGACGGACAGGTCGTCGATGCGAAGGGCGTTACCGCGCTCGCTTCGATGGCACCGAAGGCCGAACTCCAAGCCAAGCTTTTGGGTCTCTTCACGAGCCCGATGCGCGGCCTCGTCGGCGTCCTCGCCGCAAACCCCAGCGGATTCGTCCGCGTTCTCTCCGCTCGCGAGAAGCAACTCGCCGAGCCGACCGCTTCGTAAGTCATCCGCTCTACACACTAATCGCGCCGCGACGGGACCGCTAATGCGGGCCCGGGTGGCATCGGGGGCTTTCGCCGGCCCGATTTCAAGGAGTACGACATCATGGCAGTTGCCGACCTAATCTCAGAAGTTGAGAAGTTAACCGTTCTCGAGCTCAACGAGCTCGTCAAGGCCCTCGAAGAGAAGTGGGGCGTTTCCGCCGCGGCTCCCGTAGCCGTCGCAGCCGCCGGCGGCGGTGGCGCAGCCGCTCCTGCAGCCGCAGCCGAGAAGACCGAATTCGACGCCGTCCTCACCGAGGTCGGCGCCGAGAAGATCAAAGTCATCAAGGCCGTTCGCGAGATCACGAGCCTCGGTCTCACCGAAGCCAAGGCCTTCGTCGAAAGCGCCCCCAAGGCGATCAAGACGGGCATCCCCAAGGACGAAGCCGAGCAGATCGCTGCAAAGCTCGCCGAAGTGGGCGCCAAGGTCGAAGTCAAGTAAAGTCGGCTTCTGATTTGGCGTAGGGCGTTGTCGCTTCGGCGCCTCGCCCTTCGCCTAATCAGTGCGCCTCGTTGATTAAGCGTCGACCCGCGATCGTAGGTTGGCGCTTTTTTGTTAGCGGAGGGGGGTGGCTCCGGCGATGCTCGGGTTGAAGCGGGCGAACGTGTTGGGGGTTTCGGCAAAGTATTGTTTGAGGGCGACGATGCGGTGCTGGTTCGTGGGGTGGTCGGAGAGCGCTTCGAGCGATCCGCCGGTGTCGGCTTTTTCGAAATTCTCAAATAGCCAGACCATGCCCCACGGATTGAAGCCGGCTTCGGCGCAGGTTTGCGCTCCTTTTCGGTCGGCCGCGGCTTCCACGCTGCGCGAGAAATGGTCGCTGCCGAGCGTATAGGCGCCGTTCTCGATCATCTGACCCATATTCGACCGGTCGATACCGATGAGCGAACCGAGGATGCCGATGGCGGCGCCGGTGAGCTCGTCTTTCGTGTTGTTATTGACGACGTCGTGATGGATGTCGTGTGAGGTCTCGTGACACAGCACGCCCGCGAGCTCTTCGCGATTTTGCACGAAGCTCATCAGCGAATCGGTTACGTAAACGTGGCCGCCCGGAACGGCGAAGGCGTTCGGCGACTTTTCGTGCACGAGAACGAACGTGAACGGATAGGAATATTGCGGATCCGCGATCGTCTTGATGCGCGCGGCGATCGGGTCGAGCAGCGCGTAGAGCGGATTTGGCCGCGGGATGATCTCGCCTTTTTGCTCGAGCTGCTGTTGGACTTGCTGCCCGATCGCGAGCTCTTGATCTTCATCGGCGATTGCCGTTGCGGGAATCGCGGCGAACGCGAGTGCCGCGAGTGCGAAGATGGCCAGGGCGTTCATCGTTCCTCCGGTCGGGCGCGGGGAGAACGCATCCCGTTCGAACGCGTCCTCCCAGAAACGATGCGATTCCGGCTTTAGTTCTCTTCTTTTTTGCCGTCCTCGAGCGATCTATCGAAGTCCGGATTCGCGCCGGCTTCCTTCAAATCGTCGATCATCGGCTTCTCGTTCCAAAAGCCGGTCGTCTTGCCCAGGCCTCCGCCGGAGGCGCCGAGCCCGGTCCCGCGATCGAGATCGTCTGCCTGACCCGCGGCCGATTCGTCGTCGGAATCCGGTTGGTTCGTGCGGTCTTCGGTCTTTGGATCGTACATGACGTCGCTATTCCCGAAAAATCGGGTACGACGGCAGGGCTATGCAAGAAACGGAAAAGCCACCGGGCTCGTCCTCGCCCGACTCCGATCAGCCGCAGGCCGGCCAGGGTCAGTCGCAGCAAGGTCAGCAGCAGCAGGGGCAAGCCCCGCAAGGCCCGACTCCCGAGCAGCGCGCTCAAGAACAACAAAAAAAGGCTGCCGAGGCGCGGAAGAAAGCCGAAGACCGGCGGTTTTTTGCTAAGGTGCGCGGGTTCGTCCAGCGACACCGCGCCACGCTCGCGATCGCCGCGATCGTCGTCATCGTCATCTATGCCGCCGTCCTACGTGGCGCATGGGTCACGGGCACGAACGGCGACTCGAAGGCCGACAATACGCATACGGCCGCGGTAAACAATCAGGGCCGCTCCGATAATGGCGGCGGTGGCGGAGGCAACGGCGGTGGAACGGTTTCGGCCGGCGGCAGCGCCGGATCAGCGGCCAACGACGGCACGGGTACGATGGGCTCGAACGCCGGCAACGGCACGAACGGCAATTCCGGTTCGGTCGGCTCGAACGGTTCGTCGTCGAACGGGTCATC
>CAZZUZ010000174.1:4570-6531 GCA_964657315.1 Vulcanimicrobiota bacterium | reverse complement strand
GTGGTCAATCGGACGGCCGCGTATCCGGTCCTCCTGCAGGGCGCCGCAACGACGGATACGATCGAGTTTCTCGCCTGCATACCGACGGAGAGTCTTCCCATCGGCACGGCGAGCCTACGTTTCGCGACCCGGGGCCGCGCGCACGATCCCAGGGAATGGAGCGAACCGCACGCTTTCCGGGTGGCGCCGGTGTGCGTGCACGAAATGCAAGCCCCGGTACGCCGCGTCGCGGCGCCGGGAGCGTTCGATCGCGGCGAGTCCGAAACGCCGGACGGCGTGCGCCACGCGTCGCGAGGCGAGATCGTCGACGTGCGCGGCTGGATTTTCGATTCGATCGATTCCTGCGCGGTTCGGGCCGCCTACGTCGTGTTTGCGGATGGACAGCAATTTGCCATGGATACCGGCGCGGCACGTATGGATGTCGTGCGTGCGCTCGATAATCCCTACGCTCTCTTCGCAGGCTTTGCCGGGTCGATCTCCACCGCGTCTTTTCCGCCGGGCCTTCACACCGGCCGCCTCTGCGCGGTCTCCGTCACCGGCTCGACGCTCTTCGTTTCGGACGCGGTCGTAACGCTCCGAATCGAAGATTAGGACTTACGCCAGAAGATGCCGGTCCAATCGATGCGTTCGATCGGCTCGGCGATGCCCGCTTCTGCTCGATAATCCGCCACGGCACGCGCGCACGCCGCGATCGCGCCGTGATCGTCGACGATGAGATATCCGCCGGGCGACAGCTTCGGATAGAGTGCGCGCAGAGCGACGATCGTCGACTCGTACATGTCGCCGTCGAGACGCAGCACGGCGATGCGTTCGATCGGCGCCTGCGGCAGCGTGTCGCGAAACCAGCCCGGCAAGAAGACGACCTGGTCGTCGAGCAGATCGTAAGCCGCAAAATTCGCGCGCACGACGTCCTGCGAAATCGCGAGTTCGGCGTACGTATGCAGCGGATCGCCCGCGTCCACCGGGAACCGCTCCGCGTCTGGTGGCGGCAGCCCGCAAAACGAATCGGCGAGCCACACGCGGCGGTCGCGTATGCCGTAAGCGGCCAGGACCGCCCGCATCATGATCGCCGCACCGCCGCGCCAGACGCCCGTTTCGATGAGGTCGCCCGGGACGTTCGCTTCGATCGCGCGCTGCGCGCAATCGCGAACGTTCTTCAAACGATCGATTCCGATCATCGTGTGGGCCACGCTCGGCCAATCGCGCCCGTCCCGCCGTTTCTCGAACTCGAAGGCGCCCCCGGGATTGGCGGGATGCAGATCGCTGTCGCCGTAAATAGAATTAGTCAGCGACTTGATCATGAGGTCGAGGTAACGTTCGGCGTTGGGGTCGTGAGTCACGGCGGTGCGCTTTCGGACCGGTGCGGGACGATCCTCGCCGCGCCGAACGGACTGACGCGTCCCGGCTTCGAACATCGACGCGGTTGAAAGTTCTCGTCACCGGTGGCGCGGGGTATATCGGCGCCGTTCTCTGCGAAGCGCTCATCGCGGCCGGCCACGCGCCCGTCGTGCTCGACCGTTTCTTCTGGGGACGCGCTTCCGTCTCGAATCTAGCGGTCGAGACGATCGCCGGGGATATTCGCGCACTGCAGGATGCGTGGCTCGACGGCATCGAGGCCGTGTGCCACTTCGGCGGGCTTTCCAACGATCCGACCGCAGAGTACGATCCCGCGGCAAACCGCGAAATGAATCTCGTCGCCACGCAGACGCTGGTCGCCGCCTGCAAGCGCAAGAAGATTCGGCGCTTTACCTTCGCATCGAGCGCGTCGATCTACGATAGCGACGACTCTTCCAAGGATCTCGAGCGTTCGCCGATCATGTGCGACGAGACGACCCAAACTCAGCCGCGCGGCGCGTATTCGATCACCAAGCGCGAAGCGGAGATCGCGATCCTGCAAGCCGCGGACGCCGATTTCTCACCGGTGATTTTCCGGCAGGGCACGGTTTACGGTTACAGCCCGC
>CAZZUZ010000174.1:0-4560 GCA_964657315.1 Vulcanimicrobiota bacterium | reverse complement strand
TTCGATCTCGTCGTCAACACCTTCATCAAAGACGCGCTTCTCAAGCGCAAGCTCTTCCTGCACGGCGGCGGGTGGATGTGGCGGCCGCTGGTCGATGTCCGCGACGTCTGCCGCGCACACGTCCTGGCCCTGGCGACCGCGCCGGAAGTGACGGCCGGCGAGATCTTCAACGTAATGGAAGAGAATTATCAAGTTCGTCAGCTCGCGATGCTCGTCGCGGGCTCCATCGCGATCTTGCGGCCGGGCACGCACGTCGAACTCGAAGAAGCGCCGCTGCCGTCGATCGTCCGCAACTATCGCATGTCCAACGCGAAGCTGACGCGCTCGCTCGGTTTCACCCCGTCGTTCACCGTCCTCGAATCGATCGAAGACATGCTGCGCCGGTTGCCGATCGACCGTCCCGAAGAGTTTTCCGACCCGCGCTATTACAACGTGCGCTGGATGTCGCTGCTCGAAGACGTGCTGCGCGAGCAGGGGGCGTACGACTCGATCTACTGAAAGACGGCGGCCATGGCGCTCGCGACTCTCGACACCATCTTCGACGATGCGAAGATCTTCATCCCCGACGTCTATGAAGACGAACGCGGATTCTTCAAAGAGACCTATTCGAAGCCGAAGTACGAAGCGCTCGGGCTCACGGATACGTTCGTGCAGGACAGCGTGTCGTTCTCGACGCGCAACGTCATTCGCGGCCTGCACTACGACACCAAGATGTCGAAATTCGTGCAAGTGCTGCGCGGCAAGATCTGGGACGTCATCGTCGACATCCGGGCGGGGTCGTCGACGCGGCTGAGGTGGCAAGGCTTCTTCCTGAGCGAACACAACCACCGGCAGCTCTACATTCCCGCCGGCTTCGCCCACGGCTTCATCGCGCTCAGCGACGACGTCGTCTTCAGCTACAAGCACGGCTCGCTCTACGATCCCGCAAGCGAAGGCGCGATTCGGTGGAACGACCCGGAACTGGCCATCGCGTGGCCGCTGGCCGGCGTGCCGCGCGTATCGGCGAAAGACCGCGCCGCTCCGCTGCTCTCGGGGGCCAAACTTCCCGCATAGCGAAAACCCGGAGGCCTTGGCGCGGTCTCATGAGAGAGACCAATCGGAATTTTCAGGAGAATACATGGCGAATATTGATGTCGATGCGATCGTGATCGGTGCGGGCCCGGGCGGCTACCACGCGGCCATCCGTCTCGGACAGCTCGGCAAAAACGTCGTCTGTTTCGACCGCGACGAGGTCGGCGGCGTGTGCCTCAACTGGGGCTGCATCCCGACCAAGGCGCTCCTGCACGTGGGCGAAGTCGCGCGCCACATTCGCGACGCCGGCGAGATCGGACTCAAAGTGGCCGCGCCCGAAGTCGACCGCGAAGGGGTCGCCAACTTCGCCGCCGAGGTCGTCAAGTCGAACGTCGGCGGCGTCAATACGCTCTTCAAGGCCAACAACGTCACCTTCGCTTACGGCCAAGCGTCGTTCACCGGTCCGAAGTCCGTAGCGCTCGCCAAGCGCGACGGCACGTCGGACACCTACGTCGCGAGGGAGGCCGTCGTGATCGCAACCGGTTCGGCGCCGGTCGACGTCAAGGTCTGGCCGCGCGACGGCGAGACCATCATCAACTCGGATGATGCGGTGCGCATCAAGTCGATTCCCAAGACGATGCTCGTCATCGGCGGCGGCGTGATCGGGCTCGAGTTCGCGACCGTCTACACGCGCTTGGGTGCTAAGGTGCTCGTCGTCGAGATGATGCCCAACCTGCTCACCGGCACGGATCTCGAGATCTCCAAGACGATGGGCCGCATCCTCAAGAAGCAGGGCGTCGAAATCGCGCTCGACACCAAAGTCGTCTCGCTCGAGAAGAGCGGCAACGGCGTCAAAGCGGTGCTCAACGGCGCGTTCACGGGCGGCAAGGACGAGACGCGTGAGTTCGAGGTCGCGCTCGTTGCGGTCGGCCGCCGTCCGGTAACCGACGGCCTCAATCTCGAAGCGGCCGGCGTCGCGACGAACGAACGCGGCTTCCTCGACGTCGACGCGCAGCGCCGCACGAAGGTGGCCGGCGTCTTCGCCATCGGCGACATCACGGGCGCCCCGATGCTCGCGCACAAGGCGATGAAAGAGGGCGTCGTCGCGGCCGAAGTGATCGCCGGCGATCTCTCGTCGGCATACGATCCGGTCGCGGTCCCGAACTGCGTCTACACCGATCCCGAAGTCGCGACGATCGGCCTTTCCGAAGAAGAGGCCAAAGCCGCCGGTTACGAGCTGCGCATCGGTAAATTCCCGCTCGCCGCGAGCGGCCGCGCGCGTACGATGAACGAGTCGGACGGCATGATCAAGCTCGTGGGAGACGCGAAGACCGACCTGCTGCTGGGCATGCACATCATCGCTCCGCAGGCCGAGTCGCTGATCGGTGAGGGCGTGATCGCGCTCGAGATGGGCGCGACGCTCGAAGACATCGGTCTCTCGATCCACCCGCACCCGACGCTTACGGAATCGATCATGGACGCGGCCGAAGCCTCGCACGGCAAAGCGATCCACGTCGTCAACCCCAAGCCGAAGAAGACGCCGGTCGGCGCCGGCGCATAATTGGCGCACCTCGTCGATCTCGGCCGAACCCCCTATCGAGACGCGCTCTCGTTCATGCGCGACGTGCACGGACGGGTCGCGCGCGGCGATGCGCCGGAGACCTGGCTCGTCGTCGAACACGACCCCGTCGTCACCCTGGGACGCAACGCCAGAGACGAGAACGTCCGCCTTTCGGAGGCGGCGCTCGCGGCGCGTGGAGTCGACCTCGTCGCAATCGAGCGCGGAGGCGACGCGACGTACCACGGCCCGGGGCAACTCGTCGTCTATCCCATCCGCAGGCTCGAGCGTTTTCGCGAAGTCTCGCCGCTGGTCTCCGCGCTCGAACGCGCGGTGATCGCCGCGCTCGCGGCTTTCGGCATCGGCGCGCGTGGTCGCGCCGAGCATCGCGGCGTGTACGTGGAGGACCGGGCGATCTGCGCGATCGGGCTGTCGATCAAGCAGATGACCTCGCTGCACGGGCTCGCTCTCAACGTTTCGACCGCGCTCGACTACGATCGCCTGATTCTCCCCTGCGGCACGCCCGAATTCGGCATCACGTCGATCGAGAACGAGATCGGCCGGCCCGTGTCTCTAGCGGAAGCGCGTCTGCCGCTCATCGCCGCACTCGAACGGGAGTTCTCGCTCGAGTTCGAGGCGGCCACGGCCGCATCCGCAGCTCCGGCGCTCGTGTCGTGACGGGCCCGTCCTTTCCGCAAGTCGAAACCGGCACGTACCGTGATTGACCTGACCGATCCCAACTACGCGGATCAGCCCAAGCGTAAGCCCGAGTGGCTCAAAGTGAAGCTCGCCAGCGGCGAGAACTACGAACGGCTCAAACGCGACGTCAAAGCGCTCGACCTGCACACGGTGTGTCAAGAAGCGATGTGCCCGAACATCGGTGAGTGCTGGGGCGCGGGCACGGCGACCATTATGATCCTAGGCGACACGTGCACCCGCGCGTGCCGGTTCTGCAACGTCAAGACGGGCAGCGCGCGCGGCGAAGTCGACTGGCTCGAACCGAAACGCGTCGCCGAGGCCGTCCGCGATCTGGGCTGGTCGTACCTCGTCCTCACGGCCGTCGACCGCGACGATCTCCCCGACGGCGGCGCGGCGATTTTCGCAAGCACCGTCCGCATGATTCACAAGCTCTCGCCGTTTGCGAAAGTCGAATGCCTTACGGGCGATTTCGCGGGCGACGGCGAGGCGCTCGACGTGGTGCTCGCGGCCCGGCCCGAAGTGCTCGCCCACAACCTCGAGACCGTCGAGCGGCTTCAATCGACCGTTCGCGACAAACGCGCGAACATGGCGCAGTCGATCTTCATTCTCGATCGAGCGAAAAAGAGCGGTCTCGTGAAATACACCAAGACGTCGCTCATGCTCGGCTTGGGCGAAACCGAACCCGAGATCGAAGAGTCGATGGAGGCCGCACGGGCCGTCGGCGTCGACATCTTCACGATGGGACAGTATCTCCAGCCGACCAAACGCCACTTGCCCGTAGCCGAATTCGTGACGCCCGAAAAATTCGAGCGCATGCGCGAACTCGGTGTGAGCAAAGGCTTCCGCCAAGTCGTCAGCTCGCCGCTGTCGCGCAGCTCGTATCACGCCGAGCAGGCCTTCCACTAGCCCCTCGTAACTCGCGTCGCGCATGTTTTGAACTGCGCCGCTAGGGTAAGGGAGCGACGCAGTGCCGCTTCTTCGCAGACGCTTTTTGGCCGTTCCCACGTCGGCGGCCAAAGCTCGCAGCGCCGTTTCTCTTTTCTCGTCGTTGCACGGTTTTTCTGGCGATGAGCTTTGCGATATCGAGACTGCCGTCGGCGAGGCGGTCGCAAACGCCATCGAACACGGCAATCGCATGCGCGGCGCGTTCTCGGTGACGTGCTCGTTCGAGGACGGCTTGCTGCGCGTTTCGGTGAGCGATTCCGGAGACGGCTTCGACGATGCGACGAAGCCGCCGGTCGATACGGCGCCGCAGCGGCGTAACAGTGAGATGAACCCGCTGCTGGATCTCA
>CAZZUZ010000173.1:0-6553 GCA_964657315.1 Vulcanimicrobiota bacterium | reverse complement strand
TTGCTCGCCGGGTCGGGTGCAAACCATAGGCCGCGCGGAGCGAGCGCGGTGTTCGGCCCGCAGAAAGGCGCGCGACCTTCCGACGTTGCGGTGCTCGATGCGGCGCTCGCGCACTTTGCCGACGCGGTCGCCGCGGCGGGCGGGCGCGACGCGCGCGACGAGCCGGGCGCGGGCGCCGGCGGCGGCGTCCCCTTCGCGCTGCGCGCGTTCGCCGATGCGCGCATCGTCAATGGATTTCGCGTGGTCTCGGAAGTCGCGGGACTCGCTGCGGCGGTCGACGACGCCGACTATTGCTTTACCGGTGAAGGATCGATCGACGCGCAAACGCTCGGCGGCAAAGTCGTCGCGGGAGTCGCGCGCCTCGCGCACGCGCGCGCCAAGTCGACGGTGGCGTTTGGAGGGCGCGTGCGGCACGAAGACGTCGACGCCGCTCTCGCCGCGATCGCTTGCAGCGCGTTCCCGATCGCGGATGCTGCGATGCCGATCGCGCGATCGATGCGCGACGCGGCCGTGCTGCTCGAGTCCGCCGCGTTCGCGGCCGCGCTGCGGCTTTAGGAAACGCGCTCCGCGAACGGCGTCTGCGCCGCGTTCGGTGTGAGCCGCACGAACGACGAGCGCGCGGCGACGTGCTCGTCGATGAGCTTCAAGATGACGTCGGCGAGTTTGGCCGGGTCGTGCCGCACGGTCTGCGTCTCGCTGATCACGTTCGCGCCGACGACGCGCACGCCGAGTTCGTCGAGCGAATCGGCGTCCGGGACGACGGGCGACTGGCCCTCCTCGGCATAGGCCTCGAGCAGCCGCTGCGGCGGCTCTTCGTTGACGATGACGATGTCGCACACGTTCGCGCCCGCGTGATCGATGAGCGTACGCACGTGGCCCGACGCCGTGAACGAATCGGTTTCCCCGGGCTGCGTCATCACGTTGCAGACGTAGATCTTCGTGGCGGATGACGCCGCGACGGCGCGTGCGACGCCTTCGACGAGAAAATTCGGGAGTATCGACGTGTAGAGGCTTCCGGGGCCGAGCACGATCGCATCGGCACTCGCGATCGCGGCGAGCACGTCGTCGAGCGGACCCGCGCCCGCGGGTTCGAGCGTGAGCGCTGCGATCGGCCGCTTCGCATTGGAGATGTTGGTCTCGCCGCGGACGACCGAACCGTCGACGAACGTCGCGCAGAGGCTGACGGTCGCGAGCGTCGACGGCAGCACGCGGCCTTTGATGTTGAGCACGCGGCTCGACTCGCGCACCGCGTGATCGAAGTTGCCCGTCACCGCAGTCATCGCGGCGAGAAAGAGATTGCCGAACGAGTGACCGCTGAGCCCTTCGCCGTCTTGGAAGCGGTATTTGAAGAGATCGGTGACGAGCGCCTCGTCGTCGGAGAGCGCGACGAGACAGTTGCGGATGTCGCCCGGCGGTAAGATGCCGAGTTCTTTTTGGAGCCGTCCCGAGCTGCCGCCGTCGTCGGTGACCGTGACGACGGCCGTGATGTTGGAGGTCGCGCGCTTGAGCCCGCGCAGCAGCGTCGAGAGCCCCGTACCGCCGCCGATGGCGACGATCTTGTAGCCCGAGCGCAGGCGTTTGTCCAGGAGCGCGTCGACGATGAGGTGTTTGGATTCGGGAGCGACCGCGTTAACGATGCTGCGCATCCATTCGCGAATGCCGAAGAACACGCAGAGCGCGCCGAGTATCATGAACGCATACGAGAGCGCCGGCAGCGGCACGCTCAGGTCCGCCATGAGGCTGTCGATGGACTCGTTGATCGGCAGACTCGGGCCTTCGGCGACGAGCCAGCGCGTGAGCCCGTTGACGAGCAACACGCAGCCGCAGATCGCTAAGAGTAACCAGCGCTTGACGCCGAGCCCCGGATAGAACCAGCGCAGGAAACCGAGGCCGGGCGTCATGCCGGCAAGTCCCGGAATTCGCGCGATACCGAAATGAGTTCGTTGCCGTCGAGGTGTTCGGCCAAGCGCTGCGCGACGTAGACGGAGCGGTGGCGTCCGCCCGTACATCCGATCGCGATCGTGAGCCGCGCTTTGCCTTCGCCGGCATAGAGCGGCACGAGGAAATCCACCATGCCGAAAAGATGCGCGAGGAACGGCGCGGTCTCCGGCAACGCTTCGATAAAATCTGCGACCGGCCGATCGCGACCGTCGCGCTCTTTGAGACCGGGCACGTAATTGGGATTGAGCAGAAAGCGGATGTCGAAGGCGAGGTCGGCTTCGGGCGGCAAGCCGTGTTTGAAACCGAACGCGACGACGTGTACCGCGAGCTTCGCGAGCGGCGTATCGGGTGCGAACGCGCCGCGGACCCGGCCTTTGAGCGTCGTTTGCGTGAGATGTGACGTATCCCAGATTCGATGCGCTCGCGAACGGATCGTTGCGAGCGCTTCGCGTTCGCGCGCGACCGCACCGGCGAGGTCGCCGCAGGCTTCGAACGGATGCCGTCTGCGCGTCTCGCTGTATCGCCGCACGACGGCGTCGTCGCTCGCTTCGAGATAGAGCAGTTCGAACGGCACGCCCCGCGCCGCGAGTTCGTCGAGCGCTTCGATCGGATCGCCGAGTTCGCCGTACGCTCGCGTGTCGAGCGCGAGCGCGACGCGTTCGATGCCGGCCCGCTCGGCCAGCGAAACGAAAGCGCCCGCGAGAGCGGGCGGCAGATGGTCCGAGCAGTAGAAGCCGAGGTCTTCGAACGATTTCATGGCTTGCGACTTTCCGGCTCCGGAGAGTCCGGAGACGACCACGAAACGCAGGAAGGCCATCGCGAGTGACGCGGGCCGGAGCTTACGCTCCGGCGGTTACCGCGTCGACCTTGATGAAATCTTCCGAGAGCCCTTGCAAGCGAACGTCGCCGAATTCGACCGTGTACGCACCGGCGTCGGCGGACTTGACTTCGCCGATCTCCGGAACGTTCGCGAGTTGCGGGATCTTCGCGCGGATTTCGTCGGGCAGACGGACTTTGTCGCCGGCTTCGAGCGTACCGGCCGCGAAGAGCGTTTCGAGTTCTTCCATCAGCATCGGCAGCGGGATACCGTAGCCTTCGCTCACTTGCTCGATCGTTTCCGTCTCGCTGATCGCGCAGTTCGCGCAGCCGCCGAGGTGAAATTTTGCGAACACGCGACGCGCTCCGGCGTGCGTGCGGAACGCGTTCTCTACGGTCATGTCTTTGTTGAAGTGTGCGCTCACGGGGTCTCCTATGACGTCCGAGCCATTGTTTTCAAGTGGCTGTTTTCGCGTCGTTAGACCATCGGCCCCTTCGCGGAGTTGCAGGACCACGCGCGAGGCCCACGAGCTGGCCGCACGCAAAACCGGCATGCACCGCCGGAAAGAAGGCTAAGGTGGCGAGCGTGACGGGCGCCGGCTCGCCGGGCCGGCGCTTCGCGACGATCGCCGCCGCATACAGCGCGTATCCGGCTAGGGCAAGTTTTCGCCATGGAGAGACCGCGAGTGCGAGGAAGCCGAGTAGCGCGACCGGTGTCGCGAGGTGCCGTGGCCGCGTCATTTGCGGATGCCGTTTGAGCGTTTGCGAACGCCAGAACCCATAGCGTGAGAGCTGTACGATCGTGCCCGTCAGGCCGCGCTTCTCTTTACGGAAACACGGAGCGTCGATGCGGAAGACGCGGCCGCCCGCTTCGAGCACGCGCGCCGAAAGTTCGGAGTCCTCGTTCGCCCGCCAGCGTTCGTCGAAGCCTCCGAGCGCCTGCAGGACGCCGGGCCGCCACGCGCCGAGATAGACGTGATCGACCGCGCGCGGTTCGCGCAGCACCGCGCGAAAATCGGCCGGGCCGAGTCCGAGCGGATTGGTGTAGAGCGCGACGAGCACGTCCGCGGCGAACGAGTCGGCCGGCGGCGGCGTAGGCGCTCCGCCGACACACCACACGTCGTCCGGAAGTTCCGCAAACGCGCGCGCGATCGCCTCGACGTACCCCGGCCCGTAGCGCGTATGTGCGTCGATGCGTACGATCGCGTCTGCTTTGGGAGCCAGCGCGATCGCCGTGTTGAGCGCGCGCGGAATGGACTTCACGCGTTCGGTCTCCACGCGGCCCGCGATGCCCGTTCGTGCGAGCCACGCGCGGACGAGATCGGCGCTTCCGTCGCTCGACCCGTTGTCGATGCCGATGAAGGAGAGCCGCTCGCGAGCGATGGTTTGTGCGCCGAGCGTTTCGAGCGTCGCCGGCAAGTTCGCCGCTTCGTCGAGAAACGGCATGATCAGACAGAAGCGCACGGGGCGCGATTCGAGTAGCGGTGCGAAGGCTACCTGTAAGCCGGATTCTGTCGTTGGCAGCCATCTATCTGGGACGACCGTCACCGGACGCCTCGATGCGATGTGACTCGAGCGGACGGGCCGTCCGTCCCCGAAGGGAATTCGAGCGATCTTGCTTCACGTGGGGTTTTCCCGCGCCTATGTCTCCATAGAGCGCCGTGAGCTCTTACCTCACGATTTCACCATCCCCGTGCGAACACGGAAGTTTGTTTCTGTGGCACTTTCCTTCAACTTACGCTGACAGGACGTTATCCTGCACGTTGCCCAATGAAGCCCGGACTTTCCTCACGTTCGAAAACGCGCGACTGCCCGGTAACCTTCGCGATGAGGAGTATAGCACGGGTGCGAAGCTATCTCGCCACATGAACCGCGCGATCGTCTGCTGTTCCGTTCTCGCGATCGCGCTCGGCATTTTCTTCCGCTGTTACGCACTGAACCGGCCGCTGTTCTGGCAGGACGAAACGGCGACGTCGATTCACGTCACGGGCCACGACGCGATGACCTACGGCAAACTCTTCGACGGCAACATTCATCCGGTCGCCGAGGTCTTGAGATTCGCACGCGTCGACCCTTCGAAGAACGCGTTCGACGTCGCGAGCGTCATGGCGCGCGAAGATCCGCAGCACGTGCCCGTGTACTACATGCTCGAACGGATCGCGATCGGTTTTGCGGGAACGTCGGTGAGTGCGATGCGTGCCCTCTCGGTGTTCTGCGGCATCGCGGCGATCGCACTAGCGTTCGTGCTCGGAAGGCAGCTCGGCGATCTTCGCACGGGTGCCATTGCGGCATCGCTCGTCGCGCTTTCGCCGCTCTTCGTGCTCATGTCGCGTCAGGCTCGCGAGTACGCGCTCTTCGTCGACGTCTGCCTGCTCGCGACGATCGTCTTCGTGCGAGCGTCGCGCGGAGGCCGGACGATCGACTGGATCGTCTACGCCGTAACCGTCTCGCTCGGCACCTACTGCGATCTGCTCTTTCCGCTCGTCGCGCTGGGTCACGGAATAGCCGCCGTCGCGCGCGGCGAAGGGCGCACGCGCGGCGCGCTCGCGTGGCTCGTCGCGACGCTCGCCGGCTGCGCGACGTTCGTGCCGTGGCTGCTCGCGAGCGCCGGCGCCAAGTCGCGCGCGGCGGGTTCGCAAGAGTGGATCGAATCGACCTACTCCGCACTGGTCCTCGCCGAAAAGACGGCCTTCAATTACGGCGCGCTCGTCTTCGACGGCGAGTTCAAATACTTGCGCCTCGCACCGCTCGCGATCGTCGCGCTCGCGATCTGCGCCGCCGTCGCCGTCTACGGCACGCGCGCCGCGGGCGGGCTCTCGCGCTCCGTGCCCCTCGCGATCGCGTTGCCGACGCCGCTCGCGCTCGGAGCCGTCGATTTGATCGCCCGGACGCATTTCGCAACCATCCCGCGTTATCTCGTCGGCACGTGGGTCGGGATCGAACTCGCCGTAGCGATCGGGCTCGCGCTCGCATTCGAACGGCGGCGGCTGCGAACTGCGGCGTTCTCGGCGTGGATCGTGCTGCTCGGGCTCGGAATCGCCGCCGCCGCGATGCGCGGCGGCGCCGAGAATTGGTGGGACAACGGCGACGGCGTCGCCTATCAGGCACTCGCGCGCACGATCGGCCGGACGCCGCAGCCTCTGGTGGCGTCGGACGGCCGCTGGAACACGCCGCTCGAACTCGCACGGTATCTTCCGGACGATGCGCAGTTTTTGCTATTCGAGACCGAGCGCGGCATTCCGCAGCTTCCCACGGGCCGTACCGCCTTCGCCGTCGCGCCGCCCGCGGGCGAATTGCGCGGCCTCACGCGCGGCGGCAGCTATCGCATCTCCAATGCGTCGCCGGCCGCAGGTTCGAATCTGCAGCAGCTCTCGAAGAGCGCGCACGCTTCGCCGGCCGGCGACGACACGCGGCCGGACAACGCGCTCTGGCTCATCGTCCCGGTCGCCAAACGCGCGAACTAAAAGTTCGGGACGACGTTGCGCAGCGTTTTGCGCTCGAGCGCGTCCGCGTGCGCGCCGACCGCGGTCACGTCGAAGAGCTCGCGATAGACGCGTAAGGCCCGGCGCAGGACGTCGAGCTTGCGTTCGATCGGAAAGCCCATCGCCGGAAAGAACTGCAGGCTCGGCACTTCTCTGCCGTCGAGAAAATCGAGCGGATGCAGCAGCAGAGACGGCGCGATGCGCAGCGCACGGCAGGCGAGCAGGGCGCTTCGGAAATACGGAATCGCGAGCCACGGCACGATCGAGGCGATGTACAGCACGTAGCTAAAATGAATCGGAATCTTGATCAACGG
>CAZZUZ010000172.1:0-6558 GCA_964657315.1 Vulcanimicrobiota bacterium | reverse complement strand
ATTCTCGAGCGCGTGGAGATCGAGTGCAAGCTCGAAGGCTACGTCAAACGCCAAGGTGAGGTCGCCGCCCGTGCCCACGGGCGCGAGCACGTGGCCGTGCCCGAAACGTTCGCGTTCGGCGAGATCGCCGCGCTCTCGCTCGAGGCGCGCGAGAAGTTCGCTCGGTACCGTCCGCGTTCGCTAGGTGCCGCCGCCCGCATCCCCGGCGTCTCGCCCGCAGACGTCGGCATTCTCGAAGTGGCGCTTCACCGCTCCCGTGGGAAGGCTGCGCCTTCCTCGCCCGTTTCGCCGGAGGGACAGGCTGCCGCCGTTCGAGGGACGCCGGTGCCTGCGCCTACATAGGGTGCCGCCGACGGCGTGAGGCCGGGGACTGCGCATCTCGGGCCGTGCCGCGGAGCCGGCGCTTGCGGTCGCGAACCGACCCGCGTGACCTACGAGCGTTCCGGTGAAACCCTCGATGCGACCGTGCGCGATCGGCTCGATCGTTATGTCGCGCTCCTGTCCGCGCGCAACGCCGCGGTGAACCTCACGGCCGCGCGGTCCCCGGAGGCGATTGCCGCACACGTCCGCGACGCACTGCTGCTCGTACCGTTCGTGACGGGCCCGTTGATCGACATCGGCAGCGGCGGCGGGTTTCCCGCGATCCCGATCGCGATCGCGACGGGCGTCCGGTGTACCCTCGTGGAGTCGGTGGCGAAAAAGGCCGCGTTCTTGCGCGAAGCCGCGGACGCTCTCGGCATCCACGTCGAGGTCGTCCCGCGGCGGGCCGAAGACGTCGCACGCGAGTCGCAACACCGCGCGAAGTACGCGACCGCGACTGCGCGTGCCGTCGGGCCGGCTACCACGGTGCTCGAGTTGACGATCCCATTCCTCACGGTCGGTGGCCGGGCGCTCCTGCAGCGCGGCAAGCTCGACGACGCCGAGCGGAAGGCGCTCAACGATGCGAGCCTCGTGCTCGGCGCGGAGATCGAGCCCGAGATCGGCGATCCGCAGAGCACGGACCGGCGCGTCGTCGTCGCGCGCAAGATCGCGGAGACCGGCGGCCGCTTTCCGCGCCGGCCCGGCATTCCGGCAAAACGTCCGCTATGCTGGGTGCCCACCGCGCGCGACCTGCTCGATGTCTGATCGGCGGCTCGACGTGCCGGGGCCGGCCGTCGACGCGGCCGCGATCGATGCCCGGCTTGCAGATGCGCTGCCGCCCGGGTCGCTCTACGCGGTGGGCGGGCGCGTCCGCGACGAGCTTCGGACCGGACTCGACGGGATCGACCGGCCGGCGAAAGACCTCGACTACGTCGTCACGGGCATCGCGCTGCCGGACCTGATCGCCCGTCTCGAACGCATCGGCCGTGCCGATGTCGTGGGCGCCTCGTTTGCGGTCGTGAAGCTGACGCTGCTCGGCGCGACCGTGGACGTCGCACTGCCCCGGCGCGAGCGCTCGACCGGCGTCGGCCACCGCGACTTCGAAGTCGAGTCGGGTCCCGAGATCGGGCTCGAAGACGATTTGGCGCGCCGCGACTTCCGCATGAACATGATCGCGCGGGCGATTCCGAGCGGAGTCCTCGTCGACCCGTACGGCGGACGCAGCGACATCGAGACGCGGACGATCGACCTGCTGCACGCGGTTGCCTTCGAAGAAGATCCGTTGCGGATGTTGCGCGCCGCGCAGTTCGCGGCCCGGTTCGGGTTTGCCGTGTCCGAGGCGACCTACGCCGCGATGCGACGGGCGGCGTCGCTCGTCGTGACGGTGTCGGCGGAACGGGTGCACGACGAACTCGTCAAACTGCTCGAACGCGCGGAGAAGCCGTCCGTCGGCATCGAGGTGTTGCGGGTCGGCGGCGTGCTGCCGTTCGTCCTGCCCGAATTCGCTGAAGGCATCGGGGTGGAGCAGAACGTGTATCACCGCTACGACGTGTATGGCCACGGGCTCGCGACGGTCGACGCGACGCCGCCCGGCGACCTCGTGCTCCGGCTCTCGGCCTTCTTCCACGACGTCGGCAAACCCAAGACGCGCACGGTCGCCCCCGAAGGCACGCATTTCTACGATCACGAGAACGTGGGCGAAACGATGGCTCGCGGCGCGATGACGCGCCTCGCGTTCTCGAACGAGCACGTGGAGCTCGTCGGGCGGCTCGTGCGGAACCACATGTATTCCAACAGTCCGGAACAAACGCCGCAGGCGGTCCGCCGGTTCATCCGGCGAATCGGGGTCGACCTCATCGACCGCCAATTCGCGCTGCGGCACGCGGACATCGCCGGTAGCGGGCTGCCGAAGCGCAACGACGATAACGAACGCTTCGAAGCCCGTGTCTACGATGAGTTGTCGCGCAAGCCGCCGGTGTCGGTCAAAGATTTGGCGGTGAACGGCCGTGACGCCCTTGCCATCAAAGCCGAATTGGAAGCCCGTTTCGGCGCGGCTATCCCGCCGTCGCGACTCGGCGTCGCGTTGAACGCGGTCCTCGAACACATCGTCGACGATCCCGCTCTCGGTCGGGACGCGCAGCTAGCGTTGCTGCGTGAGAGATTAGCGTCGGACTAGTTGTGCATCGGCACGCTTGCAACGTTCACGTAACGTTTCTCTGCAGAACGTTCTCCTGAGCGCGGAACGCGGTTCGACGCAGTCTAAGTTTGGTCACAATCGGCTACGGCCTCGACTTCGCCGAGACCTCACGTGAGGAACTCGGATTGAAGCCGACGCTCGCGAGAGAGGGCAGCGTCGCCGAGCTCGCTCCTTTCGCGCATCGGCGTCGTCGCGGCGTGGTCGGCAGAGATGCGAGGCCCGGTCACACCCTCGGTCGTTCGTTATCGAGCCGAAGCGGCACGCTCTGCCGCAACGTCGGCCTCGGCGAGCTCCGCGACGTGATCGAGGACGCGCAGATGGATGCGGTGGATGATGGCGTTGGACCACCAGCTCCAATACGTCGCGGGCCACAGGTGGTGGCGATACCACGTGCGCCCGGTAAGCCGCGTGCGACCTCCGGGCAGGGCTTGCAATTCGAACTGACCGTGCAACGATTGCATGTAACCGTCGAGATGCGGAGGATGCACGTGTGCGAACGGCGTCCACTCTTGCATGGGCTCGGGATTGCGCGCGACCCGAAACGCGAGCAGCCGCGGCTCGTCCCAACGCGTGACCGGTTCCACGAACGGGCCGGTCGAGAACCGGCAATACCGCACGGCGCCGACGCCGCGACCCAAGATCTTCGCGCCTTCGGGATAGGCGATGCCGAGCCGGAACGGCAGCTCGGTCGGCGGCGCGAGATCCGGAAACGCGACGACGCGTTTCCAGACGACGCTCGGCGGTGCCGCGACGTCGATCGTACTCGTGACTTCGAAGATCGGTGCGGTCGACGGATAGGTGACGGAGGCGCCCATAATCGTCGGTGCGGCGAAGACGAGAACGACGATCGCGGAGGCGATGGATTCGCGCCCACCGATGCGCTGTTGGATCTGGTAGCCGACGAGCGCGCCGAAGACCGCAAACCCGAGCGCCAGCGGCATCGCCATCGCGATGCAGACGACGCCCTCGAAAGCGAACAGCAGCATCGCAGCTCCGGCGACGACGACGGAAACGACGGCGACCAGCACGCATTCGGCCATGCTGCGCGACGACTTTGCACCGTAGAGCACGGCGGCGAGCGCGCCTTGCGTGAACGGTGCGGCCACGAAGAGACCCCACCCGTATTCCGCGAGGATCTGACTGCCGAGTACGAGCGTCGCGAATCCGAGCGTCGTCGTAATCGCGATCGCGGCGATCGCGCTGCCGAGACGGCTCGACGGTAAGAGGGCTGCGACGCGCGGCGGAATCGCGCCCTTCGACGGCAGGTCGCCGGGCTTCGCCGGCGGCCAGATCGCGAGGACGATCGTAAACGCGATGTTCGCGATCGGTACGAAAAAGAGCGTCGCGAGCCAGAGCGGCAAGCCCGCATCGCGTAAGCGCCGCACGACGAACGAAAGGCCGAACCAGCAGAAGGGAAGTGAGACCGCGAGCATCGTCGCGAGAAAGCGTGCGTCGGCGTCGGAGAGATGCGTGACCGAACGCGCGAAGCCGCCGAACCGCGTGTAGAACGCGAACGACCACGGCACGCCGAATGCGCTGCCACCCGCGACGATGCGGTCGACTTGGATCTTCAACGCGAATCCGAGCAACGCCGCGAGGCCGAAGGCGCTACGTCCGCAGCGGCCCGCGAACGTGAAGAGCGCGAAGGCTCTACGCGCGGTCATCGTTTCGCTCGCAGTACGTTACTCAAACGGCCTTGCAAACCCACGACGCCGCGCACTACGCCGAGCGGCAGACGCAAGAACTCGTCGAGCAAGCCTTCCATCGACACGAGCAAGTCGCGCAGCCCCTCGATGCGTTTTCGCGCGAAGCGTTCTTCGATCGTTCCGCCCGCGAGTTCGGAGGCGCACTCTTGCAAGACGGCGAGCGTCGGATCGATCTCGCGTCGCTTACGCGCTTCGGCGATGATGTGGAACACTTCCCACGGGTCCGCGATCGCTTCGAAGTGGTCGCGCCGATCGCCGATGACGTGCACCGTTCGAATGATGCCCCAAGCGTGCAATTCGCGAACGCTCGAGCTCACGTTCGAACGCGCGATCGAGAGCGCGTCCCCGATCGCCACCGCATCGAGCGGTTTCGGCGAAACGTACAGGAGCGCGTGAATCTGCGCGACGGAGCGATTGACGCCCCAGCGCGTGCCGAGCTCGCCCCAATGGGTCACGAATTTCCTGGTCGCAGGGGTCAGCATCGATCTCACTCTCCGGTAATTTCTGTCTTTACAGAAATTACCGTATTACAAGCCGAGGCGCAAGGGGATACCGCGCGAGGCGAACGGCGGCTTACGTTCGAGCTCGTCCTCGCAAGACGCGGCGCCCGCCGATTCGTCGTCGTGTAACTTCGGCTCGTCGTCGCGACGCGCGTTGATGCAGGCACGCAGCTCGCTTCTTCGCCTTTGGCCGACGGCTCAACATACGCACGATTGCGAAGGTCGTCGGCAGCTCTGCTTTCGAGACGCTCTGACGGTGGCAGATCGCCGCGCGCGTACTTCCATAGGCGGGTCGTTGCGCGTCTGCTGGACGTCGGCGAGCTCGGGCTGGCTCATTTGGTCGGCGCCCTTGCGGTCCATGCTAAATCTGTGCTGGCGTGCCGCAAGCCCACTAGGGCCCGTCGCTCGCGTCGATCCGCTGCAGCATCCGCACGCGCCTCCCGGTCTTCATTGCATCATAGATTGCGGAACGGCTTGTATTACTCGGCCTCTTGAGTTGTGCTACCAAGCGATGCGCCAACCCGCCCGACGCGCGCGGTGCTCGTACATCGTTCCGCCACGTCTCGAAAGCCGCGGGTGCCGTTCCACAAATATGATCTAGCCGTTTTCGAAGATCGTGCCGAGAAACGGAGAACCGAGGTTTGCATCCTACTGTCGCCCCTGCCTATGGGTTGCGACCGCCTCGGCAGAAGCGAATCGGCACACAATGCAAGGGAGGCGACATTCTGCAGCCTGTACACCTTCGACGGTGTACTCGTGTTCATGGCCAGTCGGCGAGAAGCCGAAAACAGCCTGCCCCACGTCTTTGATCATTACGAAGAAGGTGCCGTGACGCGGCATGCCGTTGAGCCGATCACAGAGCGTTTCACGTGAAACCTATCGAAACTACCGCACTCGAGAAGCGAATGTTCCACGTGGAACGATCGTTCTGAATGGAGATGATAGCTCTGGCCCCCGTCATAAAATGCTCCGCATCGCGTCAAAGAATGTGCGAATGTGTATGACCGACGGTTTGCGATGACGAGCGGATCGCGTGTCCGTGGCTAAGCAGCGCATCATCGCAATCGTCAATCAAAAGGGCGGCGTCGGGAAGAGCACGACCGCGGTCAACCTCGGGGCGTCCCTGGCCATGCTCGGCAAGACCGTTTTGCTCGTCGATCTCGATCCGCAGGGCAATACGACGAGCGGCCTCGGAATCGACAAGCGTGCCCTCGTCGACGACGTCTATGGTGTGTTGCTCGGCGGCACGCCAATCCGCACCGTTATAACGAAGACCGAAGTGGCGGGGCTCGACGTCGTTCCGGCGACCATCAACCTCGCGGGAGCCGAAATCGAACTCGTGTCCACGCTCGCTCGCGAAACGCGCCTCAAGCGGGCGCTCGAGGACGTCGCGAACGACTTCGACTACGTGCTCATCGACTGTCCTCCGTCGCTTGGTTTGCTCACGCTCAACGCGCTGACGGCGGCGAACGAAGTCCTCATCCCGGTCCAGGCCGAGTATTACGCGCTCGAAGGCCTCTCGGCGCTCACCAGCGTCGTCGGTCGCATCCGCGAAGCGCTCAATCCGCAGTTGCGCATCACGGGCGTCTTGGTCACGATGTTCGACGGCCGGACTAGGCTTGCGAGTGAAGTGCTCGATGAGGTCAATGCGTACTTTCCCGATCAGGTGTTTCGAACGCAGATTCCGCGCAACGTCCGCCTCTCCGAGGCGCCGTCGTTCGGCAAACCGGCCGTGTTGCTCGATCCCAAGAGCCGCGGCGCGCAGGCGTACGCGATGCTCGCGAAGGAACTCGCG
>CAZZUZ010000171.1:0-6606 GCA_964657315.1 Vulcanimicrobiota bacterium | reverse complement strand
TCGGCCGCGACGGCGATGCGGTGCGCGGCGCGAACGATCTGGCGCTCGACGCCGGAACGATCGGCTACGAGATCGTCGCCCGTTTGCCGCACGACGTCCCTCGGCACTTCGACGGCGTCCTTCGAGACACGTCCGCGCGGACGGCGCTCGCGCGTTAGGCATGTCCACGGACGTGGAACTCGTCGAACGCGTACGCGGCGTTCTCGCCGGCCGCCCCGGGATGACCGAACGGCGCATGTTCGGTGGCCTCGCATTCCTCGAGCACGGGCACATCCTCGTCGCGGTGAGCCGCGCGAGTACGCTGCTGGTGCGCGTCGCTTCGAGTGCCGATCGTGACGCACTGTTGCGCGACGATCCGGCGCACGTGAAGCCGATGGTCATGGGCTCGAAGGAAGTACGGCGATTCGTCTACGTCGATGCACGTGGGGTCGCGACGGAAGACGCGCTGCGAGCGTGGATCGCGCGCAGTTCGCATGCGCTGCGGTCCGATCCGCCGCTAAAGGTCGGGCGTACGCGCAAGGCCGCGCGTCGCAAGCCCTAGGCGAGCGCCGCGATCGCTTCGGCGAGGTCGAGCGTACCTTCGTAGAGCGCGCGCCCGACGATCGCGCTGTCGACGTTCGGCGGCGTGCGCTCGGCGAGCGCGCGCAGATCGGCGAGCGTTTTCGCGCCGCCGCTGGCCGTGATCTTGAGCGGCACGAGCCGCGCGACTTCGCCGAGCGCGACGACGTCGTACCCCGTGCCCGCACCGTCGCGCGCGATCTCCGTGAAGATGACGCGCTCGAAACCGTCGCGCTGCAGTCCTAGCAAGAACTCGTCACGTCCAACATTCGAGGCGTGCTGCCAGCCGCGAATCGCGACCTCGCGGTCGCGCACGTCGACTCCGGCGACGATGCGGTCGCCGAAGCTCGCGACGATCGCTCGTGCGGCATCGGGCGCTTCGGCGAGGAGCGTGCCGAGTACGACGTACGCCGCTCCGGCGGCGATCCGCTCGCGCACGTCGTCGATACTGCGGACGCCGCCGCCGGTCTGCACCGGCACGTCCACGGCCGCGCAGATCGCCCGCAAGGCCGCGAGATTCCCACCCGTCCCGAACGCGCCGTCGAGATCGACGACGTGCAGCCGCGTCGCTCCGGCGCGTACGAACGCGACCGCGCGCGCGACCGGGTCGCGATCGTAGCGCGATTCCTGCGCGGGATCTCCGTGCAACAGCCGCACGCAGCGGCCGTCGCGCAGATCGATTGCGGGAACGATCGTCATGCGCCGTCCCGCACGATCGAGATGAAATTATCGAGCAGCACGGCGCCGGTCGCACCACTCTTCTCGGGATGGAACTGTGTGGCCATCACGTTGTCGCGCGCTTCGATCGCGGCGAACCGTTCGCCGTGTTCGGCCGACGCGATCGTCGAGGGCCCCGCGTTCGCGCGATAACTGTGGAGGAAGTACGCGTACGATCCCGGCGGCAGGCCGCGCACGAACGGATGCTCGCGCTCGACGTAGAGACGGTTCCAACCCATGTGCGGCACGCGCGGCGCGTCTTGGAAGCGCGTCACGCCGCCCGCGAAGATGCCGAGACCTGCGTGCTCGCCGTACTCATCGCTACGGTCGTAAAGTAATTGCATGCCGACGCAGATTCCCAGCAGCGGCTTACCCGCAGCGATCGTCTCGCGCACCGCGACGTCGAGCCCACGTCGGACGAGCGCCGCCATCGTCGCGCCGAAGGCCCCGTCGCCCGGCAGCACGGCTGCGGCCGACGCGGCGACTTCGCGCGGATCTTCGGTGACGACGAACGCGGCGCCGCGCCGCTCGAGCGCGGAAACGAGCGACCCCATGTTGCCGCCGCCGAAATCGACGACGGCGATCTTGCCGGAAACTTGGCTAGACGGCCGCGGGATCGGCCGACTTCGCGACCGCGCCGTTGGCGTAGCGCGCTTCGATGCCGACGTACGAACGCTGCGTCGGCCCGACGTAGAGCTGGCGCGGACGCGTGATGCGCATGTCGGGATCCTCGACCATCTCTTTCCAATGCGCGAGCCAGCCGGCCGTGCGCGCGAGGGCGAAAATCGCCGTGAACATGTTAGTCGGAATACCGAGCGCGCGCATGATCAGGCCCGAGTAGAAGTCGACGTTGGGATAGAGCTTGCGCGACACGAAATATTCGTCTTCGAGCGCGATCTTTTCGAGTTCTTCGGCGATGCCGAGCAGCGGATCGTCGTGCAGGCCCAGTTCCGCGCGCAGTTCGAGATACACGCGGCGCATCACCTTGGCGCGCGGATCGTAGCTCTTGTAGACGCGATGACCGAAACCCATCACGCGATACGGGTCGCTCTTGTCCTTCGCCCGCGCGATCGCGTGCGGCACGTTTGCGACGGAGCCGATCTCGACCAGACCCATGACGGCGGCTTCGTTGGCGCCGCCGTGCAGCGGACCCCAGAGCGACGCTATGCCAGAGGCGACGCAGGCGAACGGATTGGCGCGACTGGAGCCGACGCCGCGAACCGTCGACGTCGACGCGTTCTGTTCGTGATCGGCTTGCGCGATGAGCAGCGCGTTGATCGCGCGCGACATCACCTTGCTCACCTTGTATTCCTCGGCGGGCACCGAGAACATCATGTGGGCGAAGTTGGAGCAGTAGTCGAGTTCGTTGCGCGGGTAAACGAACGGCTGGCCCATCGCGTACTTGTAGGTCATCGCGACGATGGTCGGCATCTTCGCGATCAAGCGCAGGATCGAGATGTCGCGCTGCTTGGGATCGAAGACGTCGATCGAATCGGGATAGAACGCCGAGAGCGCGCCCACGACGCCGAGCAGCACCGCCATGGGATGCGCGTCGCGCCGGAAGCCGCGGAAGAAGAGCGCGAGTTGCTCGTGCACCATCGTGTGCATCGTGACGTGATGGTCGAAGCCGTCGAGCTCCGCGCGCGTCGGCAGTTCGCCGTTGATGAGCAGGTAGGCGACTTCGAGAAAATCGCTGTTTTCGACGAGTTCGTCGATCGGGTAGCCGCGATAGAGCAGCACGCCCTTGTCGCCGTCCACGAACGTGATCTTCGACATACAGCTGGCGGTGCTGGCGAAACTCGGATCGTAGGTCGTGAGTTTGGCCTTGCCGAGCAGTTGGCCGATGTCGAGCGAATCGGCGCCGAGCGTGGCCTCACGCAACGGCAGCTTGGCAACTTCATGCCCTTCGGCATCTGCGAGCGAATAGTCGGCCATGGCCTACGCGAGCATTCCTTTCGTCGACGGGACGGTGCCGTCGGATGTCGGCGCCTTCGCTTGTGCGAACGCGCGCGCGAACGCCTTGAACGAGGCTTCGCACAGATGGTGCGAGTTCGTTCCGGCGAGTTGCACGAGGTGGAGGTTGAAGCGGCCGTTTTCGGCAACGCTGTGAAAGAAATGGGTGACGAGTTCGGTCTTCAGATCGCCGAGGTTCTCGACGCCGAAGGTTACCGAAAAATTCGACCACGCACGTCCCGAGAGGTCGATACTGCCCAAGACCAGCGCGTCGTCGAGCGGAATCGCCATCGAACCGAAACGCGAGATGCCGGTCTTCGCGCCCAGTGCCTGATAGATCGCGGTCCCGAGCGCGATCGCCACGTCCTCGATGAGGTGGTGGTGATCCATGCCGTCGCCGCGCGCGGTCAGCGTCAGGCCGCAGCCGGAATGCTTCGCGAACGCCTCGAGCATGTGGTCGAGAAATTTGACGTCGGTCGAGACGGCGTACGCGCCACCATCGAGATCGAGCGTGAGCTCGATCTGCGTCTCTTTGGTTTCGCGCGAAATACGCGCACGGCGAGGGCTGTCCATGCTGGTGTCCGAGCGCTTCGAAGGCTACGTGCAATTTCCATTCATCATCTACCGACCAGTAGGTAACTACACAAACTACGTGGATGCCGAAGCGAATTTGCGGCCGCGATCGAGTGCGGCGCGCACGAGCCGGTCGACGAGCGCATCGAAGGTGATGCCGGCGGCGGCACACTCGTCGGGCAGGAGGCTAGTCGGCGTCATGCCCGGCAGCGCGTTGATTTCGAGAATATACGGCCGTCCGGACTGCGTCACGATGAAGTCGGTGCGCGAATAATCGCGCAGGCCGATGAGCCGGTGGGTCGAGAGCGCGAGGGTTTGCAGCCGGTGGGTGAGGCTCGGATCGATGCGGGCGGGCACGTCGTGCCGGCTGCCGCCCTCGGCGTACTTCGCTTCGTAGTCGTAGAATTCGCGATTCTGCGGCACGATCTCCGCAACGGGCAGCGCCTCGTCGAAGAGGACGCCGCAAGCGAACTCCCGGCCGGCCACGTATTCCTCGGCGAGCACGGACGTACGCCGCTCCGAAATCGCGATCATCGCGTAGGCCCATTCTTCGTGCGTGCGCACGATCGAGACGCCCGTGCTCGACCCCTCGTCGCGCGGCTTGACCACGAGCGGCAGGTTCAGCGATCCCGGCAACAGCGGCAACGCTCCGCCGTCGAGATCGAAGGTGTCCCACGCGGCCGTGGGCAGGCCTTCGGCGGAGAGCAGCTTCTTGGTTAGGTGCTTGTCCATCGCGATCGCGCACGAACGTAGATCGCTGCCCGTATACGGCAGGCGCAGATACTCGAGGATGCCTTGAATCGTGCCGTCTTCGCCGCCTGGGCCGTGCAGGGCGTTGAAGACGACGTCCGGCCGGATCGTCGCAATGCCGCCGACGAAATCGGCGTCGAAATCCAGCGATCTGACCTCGTAGCCCAGACGCTCGAGCGCGCGGCACACGGCCTGGCCGCTGACGATCGACACCTCGCGCTCGGTACTCGGGCCGCCCATGACGACGGCGACGCGCCCGCGGCTCATGCAAACACCCCCACGAAGTGGACTTCGAGTTCCATTTCGATGCCGAACGTCTCGCCGACCGCGCGTCGCACGCGCGCGAGCAGACACGCGACGTCGCTCGCCGTCGCGTCGCCGCAGTTGACGATGAAATTCGCGTGCCGGTCGGAGACCTGCGCGTTGCCTTCGCGCCAGCCTTTGGCGCCGGCCGCTTCGATCAACCGGCCGGCTTTGTCGCCCGGCGGATTGCGAAAACACGAGCCCGCGTTCGGCAATGCGAGCGGCTGCGAATTCTTTCTGCGCACGAGCCGCGACTGCGTCGCTTCGCGGACGTTCGCGACGTCGGCCCGCTCGAAGCGCAGCGTTACTCGCGAGACGATCGCATCGCGCGCGAGCGTCGTATGGCGGTAGAAATATTGCGGCGAGACGGCGTGCGGCTCGGGCTTTGCGGGCGTCTGTACCGAGACGTCGCGCACGAACTCGCCGAACTCGCGATCGGTACCGGCGTTCATGCGCAGACTCCCGCCGACGCTGCCGGGAATGCCGGCGAGCGCGTCGATGCCGGACGCACCGTGCGATGCGGCTTGCGTCACGAGCAGCGGCATCGATGCGGAGGCGCCCGCGACGACCGTCACCGCGTCGTCGTCCGACGTGACCTCGATGCGCGCGAAGTCTCCGCCCAGACGCACGACGAGCCCGCGAATGCCACCGTCGCCGACGAGCAGATTCGAGCCGCTGCCTAAAACGAACCAGGGCAGTTTGCGTTTGAGCGCAAGACGCAAGACGCCGGCGAGTTCTTCTTCGCTCTCGACCTTCGCGAGCGCGTCGGCCGGGCCGCCGATCTTCCACGAAGTGTACGGCGCGAGCGGTTCGTCGAATCGCACGCGATCGCCGAGAATCGCCGACAGACGATCGCGATCCGAATCGGTCAATACGCTCGAGAGCGCCGCATCGTGCAACGCCGTCACCGTACTTGCGGCGCTTCGAGCGTGCGCGCGAACTCGGCGGCGGTGGCGCTGATCGAACCCGCCCCCATCATCAGCACGAGCGCGCCGTACGGCACGTTCGCTTCGAGATGGGCCGGCAGATCGGCCACGTTGCCGACATAGGCGACGTCGCCGCCGGCGGCGCGCAGCGGCGCGCCGATCGTCATCGCATCGACGCCCGCGATCGGCGCTTCGGAGGCCGCGTAGATGTCGGTGAGGATCGTGCGGTCCGCGCCGCGCAGCGCGCGCGCGAAATCGTTCGCGAGATAGCGCGTGCGCGTGTACCGGTGCGGCTGAAAGACGGCGACGATCGGCCCGTCGTAATCGGCGCGCGCGGCGGCGATCGTCGCCGCGACCGCCGTGGGGTGGTGCGCGTAATCGTCGACGACCGTCATGCGCGGCGACTGCGAGAGAATCTGAAAGCGCCGGCGCACGCCGCGAAATCCGGCGAGCGACTCGGCGATGGTCGCGAACGGCACGCCGAGTTCGCGCGCGATCGCGACGCTCGGCAGCGCGTCGAGGACGTTGATGGGGCCGGGCACCGCGAGGTTCATCGTTCCGAGGCGTTCGCCGCCGGCGTGGACGGTGAACGCGGACCCGAACCGAGCGTACGAGATCTCGGACGCGCGCACGTCGGCCGAGGGATCGAATCCGAAGGTCTGCGTGCGCGACGCGCGCGGCTTGCGTCCGTTCGAGGGCCTGAGCCTGCTCGATATCGTCCTCAATGCCGACGAAGAACGCGCCGCGTTGTTTTTAGAAGCCGAAACCGCCGAAGACCCCGAGCGCATCGGCTATATCTACACCCGCCTCGACGAAATCGACGCCT
>CAZZUZ010000170.1:0-6628 GCA_964657315.1 Vulcanimicrobiota bacterium | reverse complement strand
TTAGGTGCGGCCCCCATCCGTTCCTCAAGGGCAGTTCGCATAGAGAGCGAAGCGCCCGGTTCGACCATGGCTCGCCAGCCCACGCATCTTCTCGACGTCCTCGACGCACGGCCGCTGCTCAAGAGCAGCCGTATTCGCGTCGCGGGCATCCGGGCGCGCGGAATTCCCGCGGTGCTCGTCGGCGCGGCGGCGATCGTCTTCGCGGCCGGCCTGACCGAGGCGCTGAAGCGAGCCGCGACCGCCCTCCCCGAGACGGTCCGCGAAACGCGGAAGCTCATCCTCACGGCGCGCGCTGCGCGAGAATTACCGAGTTCGAATTGATCCGCGACGAAGACATGACCGCCCTCATCCGGCAAACCTTTCCCGACGCTCAGGTCCAAATTCAAGATCTGACCGGCACCATGGACCACTTCAATGTGTTCGTACGTTCGAGCGCCTTCAAGGGCGTCGGCTTGATGGACCGCCATCGTATGGTGGAATCCGCCCTCGCCGAAGCCCGCGCCGACGGCCGCATCCACGCCATGTCCATCCGCACCGACGTCCTGGAGTAAACCGATGTCCGACATCCTCAAGCAAGAAATCGAAAAAGAGATCGCCGACAACACGATCCTCGTGTACGGCAAAGGCACCAAAGACGCGCCGCGCTGCGGCTTCACGGCCGAGACGATCCAGTTTTTCAACCACTTCGGCTATCCGTTCGAAGTCGTCGACGTGCTCGAGAACATGCCCAAGCGCAACGAACTCTCGCAGATGACCAATTGGCCGACGCTGCCCAAGGTGTTCATCGGCGGCAAGTTCTACGGCGATACGGACATCCTCGCGCCGATGGCGGAGAACGGCGAACTCAAGACGGTTCTCGCCGAAGCCTTCCCTGGCGTAAAAGAACCCGCGCCCGTCATCAATCTGCGCTAGCCGCGTCGGCGCGGTGGCATTCACGCCGTCGACGACCGTCACGAGCCGTACGGCCGTCCGGGACGAGGCTCCCGTGCCGGCTTCGAACCGCTAATGCTCGCTCCGTACGAACGCGGCGCGGAAGCCGCATGGCTCGCGACCTTTCCTTTCTCGGTCGAGGTGCGGCCGCGATATTGCGAGTGCGACGGGCAAGGCCACGTTTCGAACGTCGTCTATCCCGCTTACCTCGAACTCTCGCGGCTGCAGTTCTTCAAGGCGGCACACGATCCGGAACCCGGCGCGTTCGCCTTCCAGCACGTCACGGCCGAACTCACGCTGCGCTATATCGCGGCGTGTTATTACGACGAGCCGCTCGCGGTGTATTCGAAGCTCGTGTCGCTCGGACGTTCCAGCGCCGTGATGGAACAAGCCATGGCGGGCGCGGACGGCTCGATTCGCGCGATCACGCGGGTCGCGATCGTACGCGCGTCGGGTGCGGGCTCGGCCCCGTGGACCGACGCTCAGCGCGCCGCGATAACCGCGTTCTGCGGACCGCTGCCGGCCTCGCCGCCGGCGTGAAAGCCGAACGTTTGCTGCTGCAGTATCGCGTGGCGTTCGGCCTCGTGCTGCTCGGCATCGTTCTCGCGATCGGTGTGGTCGTTCGCGCATACATCAAAATTCACGTCCTCGCGAAGAGCGCTCCGCGCGCACAGATCGTACATGCGCTCGCGAGCGGCCGGGCCTACGTCGACGTTGCGGTCGTCCTCATCGTCCTCGGCATGCTCGCGGGAGTCGTCACGACGCTGCAGTCGCAGCCTCCGCGGTCTCGGCGTCCTCGCGCGTGACTCATCGCTTCGCGAGGGTCTCGCGAATGCGCGGCGGCGGCGCGCCGGCCGGATCGGCATATGGGCCGGCAGGCGTACGGGCGAGGTGCTCGAGTTCGGCGCTGCTGAGCAGCTGCGGGATGTCTCGGCAGGCCGGTACCATGCAGAAAAAGCCGAACCCCGCGTCGCTCCGGTTGAGGAACTGGTGCGGTTCCCACGGCGCGACGTAGACGACGTCGTGGCGGCGCACTTCCCGAACGTCGTCGCCGACGATCGCGAAGCCCACGCCGTCGCCGACGATGACGAAATGCTCGTGCTCGTGCTTTTCCAAACGCGTGCACGAGTTGGGCGGGAGATCGAAATACCGGACTTCGCTCGAGGGACCCGGATCGGTCGCGGCTTCTTTCTTGTGCCCGATGAGCGTGTGGCGGACCACGGCGGTCGTCTCGCCCGGGACGTAGCCCTCACGATCGACATCGCACCAGCCCGAGAGCGTTCGTTCGACAAATGGACGCTGCATAGAGTGCCATTGTACGACACCTGGACAAGGACTTAAAACAGTCTTAACCTCATTTCGGTACTCTGAGAACGACCCCAGCGCGGGGCCAACTTAACAATAAAGGAGACAATCTAGCGTGCGACTTTCACGTCACGCTGCGATTGGCTTGTCCTTGGCGTTGACGATCATCGGCGGACCCATTAGTGCGGCGCCGATTTCGAACGTCCGAGACCAAGCCGTCGCACAGGCGACATCGTCCCCGACTCCCGCCGCAAACGGTACGCTCACGGGCACCGTGTACGATTCCGGCACCAACAAGCCGCTAGGCGGCGCCGTGCTCACCGTCAGCAACGCGGTCAATTCGTATTCGGCGTCCAGCGCGGCCGACGGTACGTTCACGATTTCGCTGCCGCAGGGCATCTACGACATCGACTCGACGAAAGGCGGCTTCCAAGCCGCCCGCATTTCGTCGTTCGCCATCAGCGCGGGCGCGACGTCGAACGTTCCCGTCTACCTCACCGAAGCGAACTCCAATTCGCTGCGCACGATCGGCCGCGTCGCCGTGTCGCGCCGCAACTCGCTCAACACGTCGTCGAGCGCGATCACGACGCTGGACAACAGCACGATCCAGGCGCAAGACCTGCCGAATCTCACGACCGAAGCCGAGGAGCTTCCGGGCGTGACGATCTCGCGCAGCACGGGCGCTACGGCCAACACCTTCTTCCAAGTTCGCGGAGCGGAATACGAGACGCGCACGAACATCGACGGCCACCCGCTCTCGGTGGGCACGTTCGGCGCGTATAACACGAATTACGCAATCTCGAGCATCTTCGACTCGGTCGAAGTCCTCAAGGGCACGGGCCTCAACGGACCGACGGCGGGCGAATCGGCGTTCGGTACGATCAATCTGCGTACGCGCGACTTCTCGCCCAAGAACTACCTCGACGTCAAAGGCGGCCTCGACGGTTTCAAGGGAAGCTTCTACGACGTCTTCGGCAACGTCAATCTCTTCAACGGCCGGCTCAGCCTGCTCGGCGGTAAGGCGATGAGCGGATACAACGGCCCCTTCGACCAGTACATCGCAAACCGCGTCGGCACGTTCGGCTCGACGCCCGCGGGGCTCGGCTACGCGCAGACGTTTCCCGGCCTCATCGCCTATCAGGCCGACTTCAGCAATCGCTACAACCTCACGGGCGAACTCGCCAAGGCGCGGTTCCGTTTCTCGCCGACGACGTCGATTTCGGCCGAATATCTCGGGCTCGAAGGCCAGTACATCCCGCAGGGCGGTTCGTATGGCAGCTTCTACGGCAACGAGACGGTGCAGGCGTGTTATAACCCGAGTAGCACCGGCGCGTATACCGTGGCCTCGCCGACGATGGCCGGTTGCGGAACGCAATCGCTCTACAACGCCCCGTCCTCGAAAAATCTGATCGGCCAGACCGTGCCGGTCTACGCGTTCTTCCCGAACTCGTACATCCAGAACAACGAGCCGCAGCTCTCTGCCGAACTGCGCACCGCACTCAAGAGCGACACGATCCTGTTGCGTCCGTACACAGCGCTGGTCAATCGCTTCATCAGCGGCGATCGCGAGAACCGTTATCCGGGCGAAACCGGCACGGGCTTCTACGAAGTCACGAGCAACGCGAACTGCCAAGCGACGTTCGCGGGACCGAGTGCGACGGCCGCTTACACGGGCGCGAAAGGCCCGTGCTACACCGCGAATTACGGCATCTCGGGACCGGCATACATCGGCGCGAGCAGCCCTACGAGCGTGGTCTACGGCACGACGCCCGTCGCGCCGAACTGCAGCATGAGCAATCCTTGCTACACGACCGCAACCGGTTACCAGAACGACGGCAAGGTCGGTTTCGGCGCGCCGTTCAGCCAGCCCGAAGTCGACCGCCTGCACGGCGTGACGTTCCAGTATCTGCATCCGGTGGCAGACAATCTCTACAATTTCTCCTACGACTACAATGCCGACGACACGTATTCGGAAACGTCCGATACGACGACGCCGCCGGCCGGTTGTAAGTCGGTCATCGGCAGCGTCGCGAACACCGCGGCCGCGGCGGGGATCGGCTATCAGCCGACGTGTTTGATTCCCGGCACCGCGCAGCCGTTTCCGACGTTGCCGCGCACCGACTTGAGCATTCCGCCGACGATCATTCGCAAGAACGACTTCGCGCTGACCGCTCAGAACCAGATCACGCCCGAGCTGCAGAGCGCGATCGGCCTCTACTACTCGAACTACCACTCGATCGCGCAAACGGAGAATCCCGCGACGCTCAAGGCGTACGCGGCGAGCGTGACGTCGGCGGCCGCGCCCGTCGACCTCATCCAGAACAGCAACTCCGTCCACCACTTCGATCCGCACATCGGCTTCACGCTGCGTCCCGACCCGAGCGTCGTGATCCGCGCGACCGGCGGTTCGTCGGAGACGTTCCCGTTCGCATCGCTCATCTCGGGCGTCGGTTCGGTCACGCTTCCCAACAGCGCGAACAACTCCGAATACGTCTTGGCGCTCGCGAATTCGAACCTCGCTCCCGAATCGACCGTCTCGTATGATCTCGGATCGGACCTGCGCCTTCCCGACACGTCGATCTTCTCGCTCGATCTCTTCGACAACACGATCCACAACGTGTTCGTGAACATCAACTCGACGATTCCGGCGATCTCGGGCATCACGGCTCCGGGCGGCTTCTTTCAAACCGAGACCGTCAACGGACCGATCGCGCGTTACTACGGCGCGGAACTCTCGCTCAACAAATCGCAGCCGATCGGTTTCGGCTACACGGCGACCGCGACGCTCGAACGCGCCTATCTTGACCAGCTGCCGAACTCGTTTTACACCTCGCGCATCAACGCGATCGACGGCAAGCAGCTCGACGGCACGGTCAACTTCAACGTCGTTCCCTACGCGAAGGGCTATGCGGAAATCCGGTATGCCGGCATCCGCAATTCGCTCATCTCGATCGGCGCCGACTACGAAGGCAACAACAACGAAACGTACGGTCCCGCATATACCGTCTTCAACAGCACGGTTCGCTTCGAGATCGCGCCGGAAGTCGCATTCCAACTTTCGGTCGACAATCTCACCAACGTCAACACGGGCACGCTGCTCGGCCGCGCGCTCTTCAATCAAGGCGCCGAGACCGTCACGTACGGGCCGGTCAAGCCCGGTGCGCCGTTCACGTACGGCCTCACGCCGAAGCAGCTCCAGCAAGTCGATTTCCGCACCGCGCGGTTCTCGCTGCAGCATCGCTTCTAACGCGAAGCGATCTCTCGAGAAAATGCCCGGCGTTCGCGCCGGGCATTTTCCGTTTCCGGATCAGCGAACGCCGACGGTGATCGAGCGCCGCCTGACGAGTAAGTCCGCGGGCGCGCGGCGTAGCACCGTCCATGCAGCATTGGCTCTTCAAAAGCGAGCCCGATTCGTTCGGATACGACCGGCTCGAACGCGAGAAGCGCACCGAATGGAGCGGCGTGCGCAACTTCCAAGCGCGCAATTTCATGATAGAGATGAAGATCGGCGATCTCGGCTTTTTCTATCACTCCAACACGAAAGAGCCCGGAATCGTCGGGATCGTCGAAGTCGTACGTGAGGCCTATCCCGACTTCACGGCCCGGCAGCGCGGCGGCGAGTATTTCGATCCGCGTTCGACCGAAGCCAACCCGATCTGGGAGATGGTCGACGTCGAACCGCGCGAACGGCTCGAGCGCTACGTTACGCTCGCGGAATTGCGCGCGAACGTCGAACTCGCATCGACGATGGTGCTGCTGCGCAAAGGTTCGCGGCTCTCGGTGCAGCCCGTCCACCCGCGCGAATGGAAGATCGTCTTGGCGCTGGCGAAAAAGCCCGCCGCGCAGTGAGCCCGACGCCGCGCAATCCGGATTGGGAACGCCACACGCGCGAGAGTTTCGCAAAGCAGGGCGCGATGCGTTCGATCGGTGCGTCGATCGCCGATCTCGCGCCGGGGCGCTGCACGATCGTGCTGCCGTTCCGCGACGAACTCTCGCAGCAGCACGGCTATTTTCATGCCGGCATGACGAGCGCGATCGCCGACTCCGCCGGCGGATACGCCGGCCACACGCTGATGCCCGCGCGCAGCGAAGTGCTCACCGTCGAATTCAAGATGAATCTCGTCGCGCCGGCCGGCGGCAGCGCGCTCTATGCGGAGGCGAAGGTCGTTCGCAGCGGACGCACGCTCACGATCTGCACCGCGGAAGTCTTCGTCGAACGCGACGGATCGCGCGGCCTCTGCGCGATCATGCAGCAGACGCTCATGCGAATCGACGCGCCCGCGATTTAATGCCGCACTCAGGACGTTTACGGTCCGTCACACGTAGCGTAGACATGATGAACTTCTTCCTCGCAGTCGCCGGCGTGGCGCTCCTCGCGACGGCGAGCGTCGCG
>CAZZUZ010000169.1:0-6648 GCA_964657315.1 Vulcanimicrobiota bacterium | reverse complement strand
CGAGGATGGCGTCGTCGCGCCGCTCGAGCCACGCTTCGAATTGCAGCACCGAGTCGTCGCCGCGTTTGACGTCGGAGGTGCGTTCGAGGCCGTAGTACGCCTCGAGCTTTTTGATCGAATAACTCGATTGCGAGATCATCACGCTCTGGCGCACGACCGCATAGAGATCGACGAGGATCTCGCCGCGCAGGATGTCGTCGATCTCTTTCTCCCGCGTGCCGTGGCGCTGAGAGAGTTTACGCAGCGCCGTCTTCTCGTACGGCGCGTAGTGATACACGTGCATGTCCGGGAATTGCGCGCGCCGTTGCACGATGAAATCGACCGCGCGCTCGAACGCGATCTTTTCGGCCGCGCGGTCGGTCCCCCAGAAGGGCACGAACGTGCCTTCGGCGTCGAGCGTGAAGAAGCCGAAGAGATACTCGAGCCCCGTACCGATCTCGTAGAGCGGGTCGCCCTCCATATCGAAATAGACGTCGCCGGCGGCGGGCGGCGGCAGCAAGCCGAAGCCCGTCGACGGCAACTGATCGAGCAGTTCGTAGAGATTCGCGCGTTCGATCCGGCCGCGCAACTGCAGCGACGCCTGACGGCGCAGACGTTCGAACGTTTCCGCCGGCATGCCCGCGGGGCGCGCCGCAGTCGCCGATCCGAGCGCCGCGAGGGTCGGCGTCCCGTTCTCCGCGAGCGCGTCCGCTTGAGTGCGACGCATGCCGGCGACAAGACTCAGGTGATCGTCGGCGACGCGCTTGCGCGCACAGATGTCGGTCCAGCCGCACACGTCGCAGTGCGAGCACGGATACGGATAGCGGTCGTCCGAGATTCCGTGCTGCAGAAACGACGCCTTGAGATGCCGATAGTACGCCGCGTAGTCGTCGACGCGATGCGTCGCGCGCCGCCCGTTTCCGAGCACGACGTGCATCTCCAGCGGCATCGTTCCTTGAACCCGCGCCAGGTGTTCGCTGTAGTTTTCGAGTTGAATGATGAAGTACGGCTTATCCTTGAGAGCGAGCTTCGTATCGACGACCTCGTAGCTCCAGTGCCAGAGCGCGCTCGGCCGCTCGACGCGCAGCAGAAAATCGGACGTGCCTAAAAATTGCCCGTCGAAGAACGTGCCCTGATAGATGACGGGCGCACCCGAAGCCATCGCCGCGATCGTCGCGGCGACGGCGCGATCGATCGCGGCGCGATCGCGAGTCGACGCATCGATCTCGACGACGCCGCCGGGAAAGCGCGCGCGCAGCGTTTCGAGATAGGCCTTCTCGTGATCGAGGCCTTTCTGCGCGATGAGATCGACCGCCGCGCGCTTTTCGGGCCGCTCCAGCCCATCGCTCGCGACGCGACGCTCCAGCGCGACGAGATGGCCGCATTCCAAATAATTGTTGAGGTCGGTCGCCGAGTAGACGAAGCCGTCGTCGAGAAGCTGCATGTTCGTCGTGAGTGTACGACGCTCGGGTGCCATATGTATGGCACACCGCGCCCGAGTCATTCGAACATTTGCGGCGAATGACGTCGATCGCTATGCCGATTCGCCGCCTCGCACTCACGCTCGCCGGCATGCTCGTGGCGAGCGCGGCAAATGCCGCACCCTCCGCCGCGCCGGTAGAACGCGGACGCGTCGGCTTCTACTCGCTCGCAGCGCCGTCCGAAGCGGAGCCATCGGTCGTCGATCGCATCGCGCCGTATGCGAGCGGCCTCGCGGGCCCGTGGCTCGGAGCCGACCTCGTCACGGTCGACGCGCACGGTGCGACCGACGAAGAGATCGCGCAGACGTGCGGTGACGCCCGCGTCAACGCGATCGTGGTGTTCTTCTACGGCGCTAAGCAAACGGGAGACGGCGCGAGCCGCAGCGAGCTCGCCGAAGCGCATCTCGACGTCTTCGATTGTTACGGCGACATCGCGTACGACGGTGCGGGCACGGCCGAAGCACGAATCGCGGCGCGCGACGCCGCGGCCGGCGCCTATGCCGAAGCGCGCACCGCGACCGATCGCGCGTTCTCGGCGCTCCAGTCCGACGCGCGTAGCGCGGGCACGGCCGTCGCGAATCTCGTGCGCTACGGCTTTCCGATTCGCGACGGCGAGAAGACGGCGGGCTTACGGCTGCGTGCCGGACCGCAAGGCGCGATAGCGCGGCCGCTCAAGTTCGGCACCGCCGCGCGCGCCGGACTCCGTCGCGGCGACCTCATCACATCGCTCAACGGCGCGTCGCTCGCCGGGCTCGATTCCGCCGGCATCGACGCCGTGGTCGCAAGAGCGGAAGCGGCCGGCGGGACGTACATCGCGACCGTTTCGAGCGAAGACGGAAAGACCGCGACGTTTGCGTTCGCGTCTCTGGACCTCGCCGGATATCTCCGTTTGTGAGAGCGTCGCCTGCATGGGAAAGAGACGAGCATCATGAAACGCAACGCCCTCGCGCTCACGTTCGCCCTCCTCGCCGGGACCGGCCTCGCCGCAACCGCGGCATCGGCTGAGATGTCGAGCCCGCCGCCGAAGCTCATCAAACTCGCTAACGGCGATTATACGGTTCCGATGCGCGAACTGCAGGGTTCGGGCGTTACGGGCACCGCGACGTTTCACCGCATGGGCATGCGAACGCTCGTGACCGTCACCGCCTACGGCAAGAAGAACAAGCAGCATACGTTCGCGCTGCACAGCGGTGCGGATTGCTCGCAGATCGGCGTGGCCGGCGCACAGAATCTCAAGCCGGCGCTCACGGGCATTCCCTCGCAGACGCTGGTCTCGCTGCCGCTCGATACGATCAGTTCGAACTACGTCGTCGCCGCAGCGGACGCGACGAAGCGCGCGAACTTTCAAGAAGCCTGCGGTCACTTCTAACCGCAGACTTCGAGGCCCGGGGCGCGATCAGTTGCCGGTGTCGCTCGTCTGGTCGTCCGGAACGAGGCCGCTCGGCATCGGCTGCGGCGCCTGGCTCGTCTTCTCGCCGCAGACCTTGCGCTGAACCCGGTCGGTCCGCGCGAGCAGCACGGTTCCCTTATCGAACACCGCGTCGTGCGAATTGACGCCGAGCATGCCCATGCGGGCACCGCCGCGGAACGTGCGTTCGAACTGCAGGTGCAGCGTGTCGCCGCAAAAATTCGCCACGTCGTCGACGTCGAGCGAGAGTTCTTCGGAAACCTTGCCGCCGAAGAGGCTCTTGGTCAGATTTTTGGTCGACGTGTAATGGCCCTCGACCGTATCGCCCTTCTTCGCGACGAAATAGCCGTTGACGATGACGTCTTGCGCGACTTCGAACTCGACTTTCTTCTCTTGCGAGTCGCCCATGCCGCCGACGCGAATCTCTTTCGTCAGCGCGACCGGCACCATCGTATGACGGGGGACGGTCGTGGTCGGATCTTCGGCGAGGACCGCGCCCGGCAGCGCGAGCGCGGCGATGGCGGCGGCGAGGCCTAGGTGCTGAAACTTCACGATAACTCCATGCGAGAAACGGGCCGCTGAAAACGATGCCCTTACCTCGATATTTTCGGCCATTGCGGACACGATCTTCAGTCCCCGCTGTTAGCGCCGTCACCATATCGGCCGCGGCATCCGTGCCGCAGCCGCGCGGACCGAATCAGAGAGCATGCCGTCCAATCAGCCAACCGTCCTTTTAGGAACCGGTGATACCGTCGTTTCGTTCGCGTTCGAAGATCTGTGCCGACATACGATCGTCTTCGGGTCGTCGGGCTCGGGGAAAACGACGCGAGCCTTCAACCCACTGCTCAAAGAGATGCTCGGGACGCTCAAGTCCGGCGGCCTCATCATCTGCGCCAAAGGCGAAGCGGTCGACGAAGCCGTCGAGATCGCGCGGCTCGCGGGCCGTCAGGTCACGATCGTCGTCCCGGGCAGCGAGCACGGGATCGATCTGCTCAGCGGAAATCCCGACCTCGACTCGATGTACTTCCGCGACACCTACGGCAAGGTCGAAGGCGAAGCCAAACAGTGGGTCGAGGCGGCCGTCGCGCGCATGAAAAACGCGCTGCGCATGCTGCAGGGCGCGGGCGAACAGTATTACACGTTCGGCCACCTGACGTCGTACTGCTTCGACGACGATTTCCAGGGTCGCGCGCGCATCCTCGCGATGGACCGTATGCGCAACATGGATTCGAGCCGCGTCGAAGAGGCGTGGACGATTCAGGAAGCGATCGACTACGAAGAACACCGCTGGAACAAATACACGCCCGAAGTCCGTCGCCTGATCAATTTCGCGGTATCTCAACTGCTCGAACCGCTGCGCGACTATCGCATTCAGAAGACGTTTGCCGGCGTGAAGAAAAATATGATCTCGATCGAGAGCGTGTTCGACGGCCACATCATCGTCTTGCACGTGCCGCGTTCGCGCTACCAGCGCGCCGCGAACGCCGTCTACACGATGGCCAAGCGCCGCTTCTTCACCGCAGTCGAGAACCGCCGCGCTAATCCCGCCGTCAATCAAACGCGGCCCGTCGTGTTCGGCGTCGACGAATATCAGCTCTGCATCTCCGAGTCCGACGTCGATTCGCTCGGCGTCATCCGTTCGGCGGGCTGCATGGTGCTCGCGACGACGCAGGGCGTCGCGTCGCTCTACACGGCGCTCAATCGCGACGTCGTGGACGCCGCGCTGCAGAACTTCACGCAGAAGCTCTTCTTCAAAACCGACGATCACGAGACGCTCGCGACGCTGATCCGCGCGACCCAGCATACGAAGAGCGGCTTCAAGACCGAAGAACTCTTCGGCATGAGCCGCAATCAGGGCATCGCGCACCTCACGGTCGGCGATCAATCCTTCGACGGCGTGATGAATCTCGAACCGCTCTTCGTCGCGGTCAATCACATCGGCGGTGCGGCCCAAGCCGCAGCCGCGGCGGCACCGCCGCGCCTGGCCGCCGTCAGTTGATGGATCCGATGTTGAATCTCGGCTTGATCACGCGCGATCGCGCGCACGATACGTAATTCTACCGACGAGACGCCGCGCCCGTAGCGTTACCGTGAGCTCAGCAACGAGCTTACGGGAGACCTGCGGGTGCAATTCTTTCTATCGATCCTCTTCGTGGCCGGCTGGATCGCCGGTGCGTACCTGATCGCAGACTTCATCACGGGCGTGATCCATTGGGCCGAAGATACGTGGACGGCGCCCGGACGTTCCGCGTTTCTCGACAAATGGATCGTGCTCGACAATCTCGAGCACCATCGCAGGCCGGGTTCGATTCGCGGCGGCGATTACTGGGCGACGAATAAACCGTCGCTCTATCTGACGGCCGCGGTCGGCCTCGCGCTCGCCGTCTGCGACGTTCGCGCGTGGCAAGTCTATCTCGTGCTCGCGTTCGCATCGCAGGGCAATCAGATCCACAAGTGGGCGCATTCCGCCGATCGCCCGTGGATCGTCGCAAGGCTGCAAGACGTGGGCATCATGCAGTCGCGCAAGCATCACGGCCGGCACCACTCGCATCCGTACGCCGTCCGCTTTTGCGCGATGACCGACTATCTCAATCCGATACTCGACGCCGCCGGTTTCTGGCGCGGGCTCGAATCGCTCGTCGTCACCTTGGGCGGGACGCGGACCCGCGGCACCGCGGCGCGCGGCGGCTTGTGATCCCGCACGCCGTCACGGCCGGGCAGCGACGACGTACGCGAGCATGCCGAGCGCGCTCACGAACGAAAATACCCCGCTGCCGAGCATCGCGATCGCGCGCGGCGAATACGGCCTCCGACGCGCCGCCGCGAACCATTCGCGCGCGAGCAACGCGATCGGAACGAGAGCCGCGACCGCGAACACGCAAAATTGCAGCGGCGCGCCGAACGCCTTTGCGAGCGGTACCGCGAGCACGATTGCGATCAAACTCGCCATCCCCAGCCGTGCGGCGCGCGCCGTCCCGAGACGTACGATGAGATTGCGCTTGCCCGTCGCCGCGTCCGCCGGAGCGTCCGGAAACTGTACGCCGATCATCAAGGCGAACATCGCCGCCGCACCGGGCAGCACGGTCGCGACGGCGCGCGCGTCGAGCGCCTGCGTTTGCGCCGCGTAGGCACAGAGCGGCAAGAGCACGGCGACGACGAGCACCGCGTCGAGTTCGCCGAGCCCGCGCGCGACCAGTCGCAACGGCGGCGCAGAATACGACCACGCGAGCGGAATGATGAGCAGCGCCAATATCGCCGCGAGGATGTGGCCGCTCGCAAAGAGCGCGATCGTTCCCGCCGCACTCGCGAGCATCGCGGCGAGCGAACCGTACAGCGCGACCTCGGGCGCGAGGGAACCGTCCACGAGCGCGCCGCTGCCGCCGCTATACGGCGTCCGCTCGGTGCGTGCGTCGCTCTCGAGATCGTAGTATTCGTTGCAGAGCTGCGTCATGTAATGTGCGGACGTGAGCGCGAACTGCGCGAGCGCGTACGTGCCGAGCGATACGTGGCCCCGTTCGAAGTACGCGATCGCCGTTCCGAGCGCACCGCCGAGAAAGCCTCCGATGAGAAACTTGAAGCGCGATAGGCGGACGAACGCGGCGAGCTGCTTCATGTTTGCCATCCGCGTTCTGCGCCGCGGCGGCCGGGCCCGCTCGTAGCGGTCCGTATTTCCGGTCCGACGCGCCGTGTATTAAGCAGTTGATACACGATGTATCAAGCCATTGACACAAGCGCGCTCCGTGTATTACCGTTGCAATACACAACGGCGGCAGGCTCGCG
>CAZZUZ010000168.1:0-6703 GCA_964657315.1 Vulcanimicrobiota bacterium | reverse complement strand
GCCTCCCCGGACCGCCCCGGCATCGTCGCGGCCGTGACGACGCATCTGTTCGAGACCGGCGGCAATATCCTGGAAGCGCAGCAGTTCGACGACGAGGAGACCGATCGCTTCTTCATGCGCGTCGTCTTCAACGCGGCCGCGGAGGTTTCGGACGTCGCGACGTTGCGCGAGGCGATCGGCGCGCTCGGCGATCGTTTCGGCATGACGTGGAAACTGCGCGACCGGCAGAAGCGCACCCGCGTAGCGATCTTCGTTTCGAAGTTCCATCATTGCCTCGCAGATTTACTCTATCGCTGGCGGCTCGACGAACTGCCGATGGACGTCGTCGCGATCGTTGCGAACCATCCGATCGAAACGTATGCCGATCTCGATTTGACGGGCATTCCATTTCACTTTCTGCCCGTCGATGCCGCGAACAAGCTCGAGCAGGAAACGCGCATCTGGGACGTCCTCGAGCAGTCGAACGCGGAACTCGTCGTGCTCGCGCGTTACATGCAGATTCTCGGCGACGGCCTTACCGGGAGACTCGCCGGCCGCTGCATCAACATCCATCACTCGTTCTTGCCGGGCTTCAAGGGCGCGCGCCCATACGATCGGGCGCACGCGCGCGGCGTGAAACTCGTGGGTGCGACGGCACACTACGTGACGAAAGATCTCGACGAAGGCCCGATCATCGAACAGGACGTCGGACGCATCAGCCACAGCGACACGCCGGAGATTCTCGTTCGCAAAGGACGCGACATCGAACGCCGCGTGCTCTCGCAAGCGGTTCGCTATCACATCGAAGATCGAATCATTCTCAACGGCAAGAAAACCGTCGTCTTCGGCGATTGATTTCCGAGAGACTAACGGCTCGGCACGTCCTTGAGGTGCGCGTCGAGCCATGCCACCATCTCCGCGAGCACCGTCTCCACGGACTCGCGCGCGACGTAACCGTGTCCCTCATCGGGCAGCATCACGAGTCGCGCATTTCCGCCGTTGCCCTTGATCGCCGAATACATCCGCTCCGATTGAATCGGAAACGTGCCCGAATTTTCGTCGCGCGCGCCGTGAATCATCAAGACCGGCGCCGTGATGCTCGGCGCGAACGCGAAGGGCGAGATACGCGTATAGGTGTCGGTCGCTTCCCAATACGTGCGCCGTTCGTTTTGGAAGCCGAACGGCGTCAACGTCCGGTTGTACGCGCCGCTGCGCGCGATGCCCGCGCGAAACAAGTCGCTGTGCGCCAGCAGATTCATCGTCATGAACGCGCCGTAACTGTGGCCGCCGGCGGCGATGCGATCGGGATCGGCAACGCCGATGGCGACCGCCGTATCGATCGCGGCCTTCGCGCCCGCAACGAGCTGTTCGACGAACGTATCGTTGACGGTCTGCGGGTCGCCGAGAATTGGGATCGAGGCGTTGTCGAGGACGGCATATCCGGCCAGCGCCATGAAAATCTCCGAAGTGCCGAGGATCTGAGCGAAGGTCTGCGTGTCGTTGACGTTCTGCGATGCGACCGCGGCGTCGTTGAACTCCGCGGGATACGCCCACAAGAGCGCCGGCAGCCGCGTACCTTCGCGATAGTCCGGCGGAAGGTAGAGCGTAAACGACAGCGCCACGCCGTCGGGACGCGCGTAGTTGACGACGCGCCGCTGGATCCTTCGCAGCTGCGGCGTCGGGTCGATGAAATGCGTGAGCGCGCGCGTGCCCGACGCATCGAGCAGCACGACGTTCGGGGGCACGAGCGGCGTCTGACGCTGAAGAAAGATCTGCGACGCGGCCGGATTCGCAATCGCGATGACGCCGTCGAGCGGGGTCGATTCGGATTCGAAGAGCCGTTGGCGGCCGTCGCCTGCCAGGCGTACGCGATCCAAAAACGGACGTCGCCCTTGCGGGCCGTATCCCTGGCCCTGCAAATAGATCGCGTCGTCGAAGTGCGTGACGACGAAGTCTCCGTTCGCACTCATCTGCATGAGCGGCACGCCCGGATCGTTGTAGCGGTCGCCGTCGCGCAACGGCGCGCCGAAGAGCGAGAGCGTTCCGGGCGCCCGCATATCGAACACCGTCGTATACGTCAAGCGCGTATCGCGATCGTAATCGGAAACGAGCGCACGCGGATCGTCGGCCAGCCACGTTAAGTCTTGACCACGATTGACTACGCGCGCGAGTTCGATCGGCTCGGCATCGGACTCGACGTCCGCGAGCATAACGCGGTCGCGGTGTGCGATTGGGACGCGCGGGTCTCCGCCGTCGAGCGCTTCCCACCACACGAGCGACGCCGGAAGGTTCGGCTGCCAGCCGATCGCGCGCGGCCCGGCGGGCACGCCCTCGACGGCGATCGCGTCGTGCAGCGGCCCGTCGTGGACGAGCGACACTTCCCGGCCCTTGAAGTCGATGACCGACGTATATGCCGGAAATCGGTCGTACGGAAAGAGATACGAAAACGGCCGGTGCACGCGTTCTGCGAGCACGTACGCTCCATTCGGCGAGACGGACGCGCCGGTATAGATCGCGCGCTTCCCAAACGCTTTCGCCGAACCGCGTGCGACATCGACCAGCGTGAGTCGCGAACTTCCGTAGTATTCGAAGAGCTCTTCGTCGTGCGGGCTTGCGAGCAGATCTTCGAAGGTCACGACCGCGCCGGCGGTTCCCGACGTTTCTTGCACGATCGGCCCTGCCGGAACGCGGGGCTCGACCGGTGCGGATCCCTTGCGGTCGACGGCGAGCACGACCAGTTTCTTTCCGCCGGGCAGCCAAAACATCGGCGGGCCGAAGATTCCGTTGAGCTTGAGTTTCTTGATGCGAAAGGCCGTCGCATCCGAGGTGCGGACGATCCAAAGATCCGTTCCCGACGACGTCGCGTTCGCCAAAGCGAGGTATGCCCCGTCGGGGCTGTATCGCAGCGCGGTGAGGTGGGCACGCGCGGGAAGCGCGACGGGCATCGGATCGCCGCCGGCGAGGTGCTGGATGGCGAGCCGCGCGTACCCGAAGGCGTGATGGATGCCGCCCGTCTGCGGATCGATGCGCAGGCCCGCGAGGCGCAGCATCGGACGCGCGAGATCGGCGATCGGCGGATAGCGCACGGGTTCCAAGATCGCGAGCGTGTCGCGCGACGGACTGATCGCGACGCTCGGAATCGCCGGCGCGTCGAGCACGTCTCGGATACTCTGCGGCGCCCGCCGGTACGCGTCCCGCACGGAGCTCTGTCTATCGATGGCTATTACTGTCTATCGCGCACGCGGCCGGGATCGTCGATCATTCGCAGGATGTTGGGCGCTCGAAGCGCGACCTCCGCTCCCGGCCGCGCTGATTCGATCGGATTCGTTTCGGGAAGCCGGTACTATCGTGAAAATCGCGTTCTTGCATCGGCCGAGCTATTTTCTCAATGCCCTGACGGAGCGGCTGCGCGAGCGGCTCGCCGACCACGAGTTCGTCTTGTGGACCGCGGGCGAGGCAGCCCCGGCCCGCGACGTCGAGGTATTGCTCGCCGTCGGCACCCTGCAGCGCGAGCAGATCGAGGATCAGCCGAAACTCTTCTTCGTTCAAACGACGAGCGCGGGCTACGACGGCATCGACGTCGACGCCGCGACCGATCTCGGCATCTGGGTTTCCGCTGCGCCGTCCGGCGAGACCGGCAATGCGGTTTCGGTCGCCGAGTGGGGCGTCTTCTTGATGCTCGGCGCGGCGCGCCGCCTGCCGCAGGCGCTCGATTCGCTGCGCGATCCCGACGTTCCGACGACGCACATCAACGCAGCGCTCAGCGGAAAGACGGTTTGCATCGTCGGCCTAGGCGCCATCGGCAAACAACTCATCGAACGATTACGGCCGTTCGGCGTGCGCTTCACCGGCGTCGACGTCGATCCCGAAAATGCGCCGGGCGGCGTGACCGCGTATCCGACCGCAAAACTCCACGACGCGATCGCCGATGCCGATTTCATCGTCGTCTGCGCGCCGGGCAGCAAAGAGAACGAGAATCTGATCGGCGCGCGGACGATCTCCGCGATGAAACGGGGCGCGTTCGTCATCAACGTTTCGCGCGGCACCCTGATCGACGAAGACGCGCTCATGACGGCGATCACGAACGGGCATCTCGCGGGCGCGGGACTCGACGTGGTCAAAAAAGAGCCCGTCGAGCCGTCGAACCTCTTGCTGCATGCGTCGCACGTCCTGCTGACCCCGCACATCGCGGGCGCGACCGACGTCATGCTGGAGGGAACCGTCGATTACATCGGGTCGGTGATCGATGGGCTCGCAGCGGATCGGCTCCCGCAGTCGCTCATCAACGCGCCGAAGCAGCCCCGCAAGGCATTGGGAAAGGTGCCCGCATGACGTTTCCGGCTCGTCGCACGATCGCAGCGGCGCTCGCTATTGCGGCGATCGGCGCGAACGGCTGCACCCCGGCGAAAGAATCGGCCTCAAAAGCCGGTGCCGACGTGCGAAACGCGGTATCGCCCATCGTCGGGGCGTGGCAAATCAACGGCGACGCGCCGCCGCCCAAGGCCAACCTTCCACAGTTCGTGCGCCTGCGCTTCACCGCCGACGGTAAGCTCGAGGCATCGTACGTTGCGGCGGGCGGCGCGCTCGCGAGCGTGATCAACACGCCGTCGAAGCTCAAGAGCGAACACGATTCGTATACGCTCGGCGAAGGCGAGACGCTGAGCATCATCGAGGGCTCGCGCGCGCTCGACTACACGTACGCCGTGCGCGACGGGAAGCTGTTCCTCACCGCCAAAGGCGACGACACCGCCACCGTGTACCGAAGCTCGTAAGCGCTCGCCGTACTCGCGGTGCCCGTCGTCGCTCGCAGCAGCACGCATCCGCCCGCGGCCGATGCCTTCGTGCGGCCGGGTTCGTTCGACCATTCTTCTCCCACACGCTCAGACGTGCTGGAAACCGTAACGCTTGAAGATGTCGAATGCCGTCTTCGTCTGCAAAAACGCGAGCCAGCGGCGACCGGCTTGCGGATGCGGCGCGTGCCGCACGACCGCCGCGCCGTACACCGCCGTACTGTTGAGTCCGGCCGGAATGTCGACGTGCGATATCGGATGACCCTGCTGCTCTTGAAAGATCGCTTCCGAACGCCACGTGACGCCCGCGACGCCGCGGCCCTGCATCAGAAAGAGCGGCGTCTGCCGGTGGTGGATGTGCGTGAGGATCGTTTCACCATTTTTGACTTTGGTACCGTAAACGCTCGTGACGAGTCGCTCGCCGCCGGCCTTACGCAGCGACGCGTCGATCTGCCTGACTACGCCCTCGTATTGCGGATTGGGCATGACCAGACGTACGCCGGACTTGCCGAGGTCGCTCAGCGATGCGATGTGTCCGGGATTGCCCTTGGGCACCATGATCGTGAGGTCGTTCTTGACGTAGGAAATCGCGGGCGCTTCGAGCGTGCCGTCGGTGACGAGCGAATCGATCTTCTTGCGCCCGGCGGCGTAGATGTCGGGATGGATCGTGAAGGTCATATTCCCGGACGTAAAAGTATCGCCGAGCTTCATCGCCCGCTCTAAGAGCCCGGGTGGAATCGTGATAAAAAAGATATGACCGCGGTATTCGGGGTACTCTTTTTGAAATGCTTCGGCGAGCGGACCGAGCACGAAAAAATAGTTGCCGCCGATGAACATGACGAGTTTGGGATCGTCGATGTTACCGTGAAAATCGGCCATGTCGTCGACGTCGGGTACCGTAAACTCGAGGCCGCGGACCGTCGCGGGATCGTTTCGACCGTGACTCCACGGTGGATACAGCTTCTCATCGAACGGTGACGGCGTCGCCGTGGCGCTCGCCGTCGGCGCGGCGCTCGCGACGATGCCGCACGACGACATCGCGGCGCACAGCGCCGCGGCGCGCAGGACGAACTTCAAAACGTATCCGCGCGCTGCGGCGGAAAGACGATCGTGCGATCCTTCTCGAACGCCGGTCGGGGATGGCTCAGCACGTAGGCGGAGACGTCGTACGCTTCCTGTTTGGAGAGCGTATCGGGCGCACTGCCGTATGGCATGTTATAACGAACGAAGGCGCTCATCGTCGCGAGCCGGTGCATGCCCGCTCCGGCGTTGAACGACTTGGGCCCCCAAAGCGGCGGAAACGCCGCGTTGCCTTGGCCGTCGGCCCCGTGACAGGACTCGCATCGCGCCGCATAGACCTTCGAACCGTTCTCGACGCTCGGATCGTGATCGGGCGAGAAATTGACGTAGCCTTGGCCCTTGAAGCCGGTCCCGACCGCCGCGCCGCGCGAGAGATACGCGACGTACGCCGTGAGCGCGATCATTTCGTGGCTCGAGTACGCGGGCGGCGTGCCGTTCATGCTGTACATGAAGCACTCGGCGAGGCGGTCTTGTAAAGTAATGAAGTGATCGGAACGCTTGTTGTATTGCGGAAAATTCGCATAGATACCGCGCAGCGATCCGCCGTGCGCCTTCGTCCCCGCTTCGAGATGACAGGCTTCGCACGACATGCCGGCGACGACGTGGTCGCCCATGATCTGGTGCGTGTGCTCGATGATGTCGCGCCCGTACGCGATGAGTTCGCCTTCGCGGCCCGTCGGTAACGGCTCCGGTGACGGAAGCGCGACCTCACCGTTCGCTTGCGGTGCGGCCGTCGCGTCTTGCGACGCGGCCGGCTGGGCCGTTCGCGTGGCGAACGTCACGAGCGCGATGAGAACGAGGCCGAGAAGGCCGAGATGCTTCGAGCTGCTCACGCTGGTTGAGGTTCGCCGCGG
>CAZZUZ010000167.1:0-6708 GCA_964657315.1 Vulcanimicrobiota bacterium | reverse complement strand
CGCCTCGACATGCTGCTCAACGATTCGATGTACGGCATTCTCTTTCGCGACATCAACATGAAGCGCACCTTCGTCGACCAGCACTTCTCGCGCATGCTCAACGCACGGGCGGGCATCATCATCAACACGGGCGAGGACAACTATCTCACGACCGCCGACGCCGTCGAACAAGCCCCCGCCGTGCTCGCGTCGCAGTTCATCAACGAAGCCTTCGCGCACCGAGCCGGCATGGCCGACGCGCAGATCGGTCTGGGCGACGCCTACGAGATCGACCCATCGCTCGAGGACGGTTTTCTCTACGCGGTCGCGCAAGCGCAACTCGCGCGTCAGTGTTTCCCGCAAGCGCCGCTCAAGTACATGCCGCCCACCAAACACATGACGGGCGACGTCTTCAAAGGCCATCTCATCGACGCGATGTTCAACCTCACGTCGGTGATGACGGGGCAGACCATCCACCTCTGCGGCATGATGACCGAGGCCATCCACACGCCGTTCCTCGGTGACCGCGCGCTCGCCATCGAGAACGCGCGTTACGTGATGAACACGGCGCGTCATTTCGGCGACGAGATCTCCTTCAAACCGGACGGCATCGTCGAAGGCCGCGCGCGCACGGTGCTCTCGGAGGCGCTTTCGCTGCTCGAACGCGTGGCGTCGATCGGCCTGATGGCGTCGATCGAAGCGAAGACCTTCGCCGACGTGCGCCGTTCGCCCGACGGCGGCCGCGGTTTCGACGGCGTGTTCGAACGCGCGGAGAACTACTGCAATCCATTCGAAGACGCGCTCTCCGCAGCGGCGGTCGCGGGCGCGTTGTGAGCGCGCTCGTCAAGCCGTACGGGGACACGCGTAACGATGGCAAGGTTCAGCTATCGTTTACGCTGCCGGTCGAATGGAGCGAGTCGGCCGACGAAGCGGCGCGCCAACTCGTCGCGAAGATGGGCTTTACGGACGTCGCGGTCGCCGAGGGCCGGAAGATCGCGACGGGCTTCTCTTTCTTCGTCGTCTACGCGAGCACGCCGGTTTCGATCGACGTCGCGTCGATCGCCCCCTCGCGCGAAGTCAAAGCGAAGTCGATGGACGAGATCGACGAATTCGTGCGCGAGCGGGTGGGCCGGAAGATCCGCATCGCGGGTGCCTGCATCGGCACCGACGCCCATACCGTGGGGATCGATGCGATTCTCAACATGAAGGGCTACAAGGGCGACTACGGTCTCGAGCGCTACAAAGAATTCGAGACGTTCAATCTCGGCAGTCAAGTCTCGGTCGAAGAACTCGCCGAGTTCGCGAAGAGAGAGCGCATCGACGCGCTGCTCGCCTCGCAGGTCGTCACGCAAAAGGGCAGCGACATCACGAATTTCACCGCGCTCGCGGAGTTGCTCGAAGCCGAAGGCATTCGTGACGACGTCGTGCTCGTCGCCGGCGGCCCGCGCGTCACGAACCTCTTGGCGACCGAACTCGGCTACGACGCGGGCTTCGGCCGCGGCACCCTCCCGAGCGACGTCGCCGCCTTCGTAGCCGAACGCATCGCCGAACGTGCGACCAGATGAATAAGGCGAGCGCTCTGGCCGCTACGATCGCGACGGTGCTCGCGATGCAGCAAGCCGCGTTCGCTGCGGCACCGGTCGTGCAGCCCGCGACGTCGGGTGCCGCATGGCCGAACGCGCGCGTCGAGGCGCTGCGCGGCGAACTCGACGCGATGCTTGACGACGCGCCGGCATTGCGCGGCGCGCACTACGGCGTCTACGTGGTGGATACGGCTTCGGGAAAACTGCTGTATGCGCGCGGCGGCGACGCGGAGATCCAACCGGCGAGCACGTTCAAACTCGTCGTGGGGAGCGCGGCGCTCGAGCGCCTCGGTCCGCAGTTCCGCTTTCGCACGACGCTCTCGCTCGCACGTCCGCGGAGCGAGCCGCCGGCTCCGCCGAGTGCGGCTACCGGGTCGCCCGATGCCTCCGCAACGTCCGCCGCCGCGGGCACGGCCGAGGCCGCCGCTCCTGCGGCCATACCGGCAGCCCGGTCGACGTGGCCGCCGTCGACGATCCTGACCTTCGGCGGAGATCCCACGTTCTCGCGGGGCGATCTCGTAGAGGCCGCGGCGTCCCTGGCGGGTGTAGCAACGATCGATCAATCGTACGTCGACGATTCCGCCTTCGATACGACGCCCTACCCGAACGGCTGGACGTGGGACGACTTCGGTCAAGACTACGCGCCGCGCGTCTCGGCCGCTACGCTCGACGAAAACGTCGTCGACGTCTCGGTCGCGCCCGGACCCGCCGCGGGCGAACCCGCAGTCGTCGCCTTCAAAGACGGCCGCGCCTACGTTCCGCCGGTGCGCGGGCCGGGCAACACCGAGCGCTGCGAAGGGTCGCCGCTCGACTTCGTTGCCTCGCATGCGACGACCGGAACCGCGAAGAGCGAAGACACGATCGCCGTCGCGCCGTTTCTCGCGAACTGCCAGCGCATCGTGGGTTCGATCCCGCTCGGCGCGGCGCCGGAGACGGTCGGCATCCCGATGCCGGACACGCTCGATACGATCGAGGCGATCTTCTCCCGCGACCTCGCCGCCGCCGGCGTTTCGACGCTGGGCGGCGCGCGGGAGACCTCGAGCGATGCTCCGCTCGCGTTCGCCCCGCGTCCCAATCTCGAGGCGCTCGCGGTCGATCCGCCGATGTGGACGCACGATTCGCAGCCGCTCGGAACGCTGCTCGGACCGAATTTCTGGATTCCTTCGGACAATCTCTTCGCCGAATTGCTCCTCAAGACGCTCGGGCTCGCCGCCGGCGGTAAGCCGGGAACGACGGCCAAGGGCATCGTTTACGAACGGGCGTGGCTACAATCGATCGGTATCGATCCCGCTACGATGACCCTCGCCGACGGTTGCGGGATGTCGCAGTACGACCGCATCACGCCGCGCGATCTCGTAACCATTTTACAGCACGATTGGAACGGGCCGAACCGGCAGCTCGTCCTCGATTCGCTCCCGGTCGGCGGTGCGCGCGGGACGATCGAAGGCATCGCCGGCACGGGCGCCGCCGGCCGCGTATTTGCAAAGACCGGCAGCATGATGCACGTACGCGGGCTCGCGGGTTACTTGGCGCCGCTGCGCCACGGGGCGATCACGTTCGCGTTCGAAGTCGACGATTGGAACGGCGACTATCCGTCACTCGCGGCGCTGCGCGCGCGCGTGCTCTCGCGTCTCGTCGATGACTAGCATTTGCGCAAATCGCTGCTGGCGGCCGCATTGCTCGCGATTGTGGACGCAATCGTCTTGCTGCCGGCTCTTCGCACGGCTGGTACGCCGACGATGCGTTGTACTCATACCTGCCGGCGGCGATCCACTCCGGACGCGTCACGCTCGCGGGCGCGGCGTACGCGTCATATTCGGCGTGGCTCGCATCGGACGGACGCTGGCATCCCGGACTCGTCATCGACACGTATCTCACGTTTGCACTCGTTCACGACCGCGTCGCGTACAAGGTGTTTCTCGTCGGCATCTCGTTGCTCGCGCTCGCCGCAGGCGCGGATTTCTTTCGCCGAATCTGGGGCCGGGATCTCGCCGCGCTCGCGATGCTCGGCGCGATCGCGTGCTTTCAAATCGCGGCTATCACGATCCGTTTCTCGCCTACAACGGGCTCACCATATCTTCGCGATCCTCACGTTCGTCTCGCTCTCGTGCTTCGCGTCGTTCGTCGAGACGCGGAGGACTCGACATCTCGTCGCCGCCGTCGTCTATTACTTCCTGGCGTGCAGCGTGCACGAGATCGGCTACGTCCTGGTGCCGCTGTATTTCATCGAAGCGATCGGCCGCGGAAGACCGCTTAGGACGTCCGTGGCTGCGACGCTTCCGTTCGCCGCGATCGGAGCGGCGATGTTGGCGACCGCAGCCGGTCTCCGGCTTCGCGTGCACGGTCGATTCGGCGAGCTCGCCATGCATCCCGACGCGGTCGCGTACGTCTTCGCGCTAACCGATCAGATCACGGCGGCGCTGCCGCTCACCATCTGCTGCTCAATCCGTCGAAGATCTTTACGCCGTTCTATAACGCCTTCAACATTCCGTACCGGCCGCTGGTGTTCGTAGTCGCGGCAGCCTGCGCGTATTTCGCCGTCACGGTTTCGCGGGTCGTGCCCGATCGAAGAAAACGGCATTGCGCGGTCGCGATGGGCATACTCCTCATCGTGTTGCCCGCCATCGAAATTCCGGCGCTGCTTAAATATCAGCAAGAGCTCAAGCCGGGCCTCGGCTATCTTCCCGTCTTCTTCGAATACTTCGGAACCGGGATGCTCTTCGCGACGCTCGTTCTGAGTCTGCGCCCTATAGCGGTGCGCTTGACGTTCGCTGATGCCGAATTGCTCACGAGCCGCCTGCACGACTCGACGTTTCTGTGCAGGGGTCAGTATTTCCGGGTTGTACACGTTCAAGACGTCGACGTTGAGCGCTTGATCCGCGACGATCCGCCTGAGCCTATTATTTTCGTCCTCGAGCGATTTGATCTTCGCGACATCGCTTACTTCAAGGCCACCGAACTTCGCTTTCAATGCGTAAAACGTTGCTGGGCTTGCGCCATGCTTGCGGCAGAGATGTTTAAAAGTTTCCACAGAACCGGGCTACCATCAGAACAGGGTAGCCACCGCTCGATGGCTACCCCGTTTTGAGTCGACGTTTTTGAACGCTCGGCTCTAGCTTATCTTAGACGAAGTCTCGAATCTCGAGACGGCCGATATCAGCAATGCGATCGCTCGATCGGCGGGAGAGGCATAAGCTTGCGCGACCGGTTCGACGGATTTCGGGCAAGTAAAGACACGACGTTTGTCCGAGATCTCATTGCTACAGATGCACGGATTTACGCAAGGTTTTGTAGTCGGCATTGTTGTCGGTTGAGTGCTCGGCGCGGGCGAAGGGGGGTTACAATTTGTAGCATGGACGCTCGCAAACCCCGTCTTCACGGCGCTGTAGAGCGCCGAATGCGTGACGAGACTAAATGGATCCGAACTCGATAAGCTCGAATATGTGTAGATCGTCAGCGAATTCCCAAAGCAGTAGTTAGAGTCGTAAATGATGTTCGATTCGTTACTAGCACTAGTCTCTCCCACCTCAGTGAGGTCGTAGTTATAAATGCTATTGGTCGTGTCGCTGATGAATTCGTTCACTTTTGCGCTCTCATTCTGCGCAGTTACGGGGGAGGGTACGTCATAGGGATGATATCCGTATGATGTTACCGTCACGCCACTCGCGGACAGAAGTCCGTATAGTGATTTATTCCAAGAGTCGGCAACGCCTGACGTTCCGCCTGTAATGACGCGCAAGCCGTAAGAGTTCAGATATGGATTGGCGGTCTCGAACCAATTCGCGTAGTCGTTTACGTTCGCGTACGAGTTGGGCCCGCTGTTGTTGTTGAGGTTCGGCTCGTTGTCGTATTCGGCCCACAATAAGCAGCCCGTTGGTTCGCGCTGCGTATAGCGCGTAAAATACTCGGAAATCATCGACAAATAATCGCCTTCTCCGTTACTGTCTTCCCAGTGAGGCGGCACGATCGTCATGACGTGAAGTCCCGCCTGGCACGCCGCGTCGATAGTATAATCTTCGTCGATCCATCGAATCGATCGAGACGATTCGGCGTTGACGTGGTCGGGAACCCAGCCCGTGCGCACATAGTCGGCCCCGAGATTGTTCTTGATATCCGACATCGCGGCGGGACCGTAAAGTGAAGATGTGGTGCTAGTGCCACTGCCGGCGCCCCCAAGAATGGGAACCTCGACGCCCACCCACTCCTGTGGATGGTTGCTTTCTCCAACGATCGCCTGCGTAGCCGCTGCGCGCGTTTGAGCCGCTTCTGCTCGGGCGCTACGAGAGTCCGCTGACGGCTTAGACGTTAGCAAGCTTGAATTGCTAGTATTCGAGATCGAACTCGGCGTTGAGTTTGACATAGTGCTACATGCTGACACCGAGAAGAGCAGCATGAATGCAAATAGTCGACGGGTATGCATAAAACATACTTTCTTAAAAAGCGGCTTAAGCGGCGGCGGAGACGCTCAGAGCAAAATAGCTTCCAAGCACATTGGAGCGATAAGTTCGGGTGAGGACAAACCTCGACTATGCTAAAAGTCTTACGACGTTTATAGCAAGCACCGTGTTATTATCAAAATCTTAGCGAGTTGTCAACGATCAGCGAGATCGCAATTACAAAATAAGCAAGATTGAGATTCGCGTTTTATGCAATCAAAACTGCTATAAAATGCTGTTCACGCCTCATAGGGAACTCGGCAATATATGAAAACGAAACAACCGAGTGACCTGAGCAACTGAAAACGAGAAATTATCGGAGACACCTTCTCGAAAAGCCTACTCAAGATTAAAAGGACATACAGTTACACGTCAATCTTAAGAACCATGCAACACTAGTCTTTCCATCACCGTGAGAGAACTTATTTGAACACGCGCCAATGAAGCGTGAACGTTTTAGAAAGTGACTTTCTTTCTCAACTGAAAGGCAGTTGGTCGCGGCAGCTTTTAGTTGACATGCCATTGATTTAGGACGCAAGCGGTAGAATCTCGGTCACGATCGCATCGCAATCGACGCTGCGTGCAAATACTTTGTTGGAGCGAGTATAAGACCAACCACCTTTGATGCTCGCGGAAGTGCTCTTGCATTCGACGTCGAATGACATGAGGGCGGAAAACTTCGTAGGTTGAAACTGTGAGTTCTCGGGTTT
>CAZZUZ010000166.1:0-6763 GCA_964657315.1 Vulcanimicrobiota bacterium | reverse complement strand
TGCGAAAAGCACGCGGCCCGACGCACCCGAAGAAGAACGCGAAGATCCGCCGGAGAGCGCGTCGATCGCCGACCGCATCGCGCGCGACTTCGGTCTGCTCGGCGGGAACGACACGGCGCCGCCGCCGTTCCACGCACCGCGCCACGAATCGAACGACGGCGGCACGCATTAGGCGTGCCGGAGCCGGGTCGGCGGGCTAGGCGCGTCCCGATCGGCGCTCGAGCATCATCGGCCTCATTGCGAGCCGGATACGCGTGCGAAACCTTCCGCGCGCCCGCTGCATGAGCGTCAACACCGTTCTCGGCCCGGCATTTTTTCCGAACATCGAAGCCTCCGCGAAACGAGCCACCTTCTAGAGTCCGGCCATTTCGCAACGGCCTCGCCGCTTCATTTCTCCAAACGGGACACGAAGCGACGCTACAGCAGGTCGCTGATCTCGAAGGTTAAGGCTTCGGTCGAGAACGGTTTGAGCAAGAAACCTTGCGCGCCGCGCCGCACGGCTTCGACGGCGGTCGGCTTGTCCTTGAGCGCGGAGATGACGAGAATGCGTGCGTGCGGGCGCGCGCGCAGGATGCCCTCGATGCACGTGAGCCCGTCCATCTGCGGCATCGAGATGTCCATGGTGACGACTTCGGGATCGAAGCGTTCCACGACGCGCAGCGCTTCGATGCCGTTGGCGGCCATTTCGATCTGATCGTCCGGTTTTTCGAGCGTGCGTTTGATCGCGCGGCGGATCATGTCGGAGTCGTCGACGATGAGAAGCTTCATTCCCTTAGGTATTCGTCGCCGCGACGCGCGCTTGCTGCGGCAAAACGAACGAGAACTCGCAATAGCGGCCGGCTTCGGAGCTGATGCCGATCTCGCCGCCGCAATCGTCGACGATACGCTCTTTGACGATGTTCATGCCCATGCCGCGACCGGCGTCGACCGTTTGCGAGTCGGCGGTCGAAAACCCCGGTTCGAAGATGAACCCCGCAACTGCGGATTCGTCGACGGTGCCGGCCTTCTCTTCGGGGACCAGGCCGTTTGCGATGGCGCGCGCCCGGATCTTCTCGGTATCGAGGCCGCGGCCGTCGTCGCGGAACGTAAAACCGAAGGCGTTCGGCGCCGTCGTCGCCATCGGATGGATCTCGATCGTGGCGATGGACGGCTTGCCTTTGGCGAGCCGTTCGTCGCGCGATTCGATACCGTGCACGAGGCTGTTGCGGGTGAGTTGGATGAGGACGTCCTTGACGACGAGACGCTGCTCGCCCGGGAGTTTGCGCGAATCGAAGCCGTCGGCGTCGACCTTGATCGGCCGGCCGAGTTTCTTCGAGAGCGTTTGGGCGAGTTCGATGACGCTCTGCACGAGCGGATCGCCGACTTGTTCGGCGATCGCGACGTTCTTCTGGATGCCGACGAGTTTCGCGCGCAGCGATTGGAGATCGTCGAGATCGTTGCGGAACTCGGCGAGCGCGATCACGACGGTGAGGAAGTCGTCGCCGCCGAGCGCGGAGCGATGCTTGAGATCCATGATGCGCTGTTCGAAGTCTTGCGCTTGGCGCTCGAAGTGCTCGAGGCGCAGCAGCGAGGCGTTGCCCTTGATGTTGTGCACGCGCTGCATGACGACGTCGAGGCGCTGACGCAAGAGCGCCGTCTGTCCCGATGTTGCGGTCGCGAAGTCCGATGCGCGAAGCGCTTCGTCGACCATCGCGAGTTGGTCGTTGGCCATCGAGACGAATCCGTTGAGCGAATCGGGATCGACGTGCAGGATGCCGATGAGCAGTTCGAACTGCTTGACCTTCTTCTGTTCCGATTCGCGCAGTTGCCGTTCGAGGATCGAACGGTCGGTGACGTCTTCGACCGACACCAGCACCTTCGTGATCTGGTCGCCGTCGTAGATGCGGCGAAACGCGAACGCGATATAGCGCAGACCCGACGAACGGTCGGGATTGATGACGCTGATCTCGACTTCGTCCAGCGGATTGACTTTGAGGACCGTGCGTTCTTTCTTCGAGGGGTCGAAAAGCAGCCCGAGATAGTCGCGCGAAGTCTTGAAGAGCCGGTCGCTGAGCAACCGCTGCAGGAGATTGAGGAAGTTTTCATTGCCGAGGTCCGCCTGGTGAAAGACGTTCTCGAGTTCTTCCGAGTAGCGGCTCGCGATCCGGTACGACGAATCGATGACCATCAGGTGCGCTTTGACCGCGCCGAGGATCGCGTCGCTTTCGTTCTTCGCCGACTGTAGAACGGCGTTTTTGTCGCGCAGTTCCTGCGACTCTTTGGCCGCCGCCATGACGAGTCCGCGGCCGCGTTCTTTTTCCATGAAGACTGCGTACGAGAACGCAAAACCCACGACGGCGAGCCCGATGGCACCGACGATGAAGAACGCGATCGTCGCGCCCGCCGCAATGTGCAGGGCGAGAAAGACGAGCGCGAACGCCGTAAGGCCGATGCCCGTGAAGGTCCCGTAGCGCTGAAAAAATGCTTTGGCGGACGTCTGCTGCTTTTGCTCCATACTCGTACCCTCTGGTTTCGGCAAACATCGTGTCCCACGCTACCGGTCGAGCCCGGCACGGCCGACGGTTGCCTGCCGCGCGCGGCGGCCGCTTGAGACGCTCGCAGAATCGGAGCCGCCGGCGTCGAAAGGGCTCGCTACCATGAGTTCACCCGCACGAACGCCCCGGACCATCGTCACGGGAGGCGCAGGCTTCATCGGAAGCAACGTGGTCGCCGCCCTCAACGCGCGCGGATTGGACAACATTCTCGTCGTCGATCGCCTCGGCCGCTCGACGAAATGGCGCAACCTCGTACCGCTCCGCTATGCCGATTACGTCGAGGCCGACGACTTCATCGCTCGTTACGAGGCGGACCCCGAAGCGTACGGCAAGGTCGGTTCGATCTTCCATCTCGGCGCGTGCTCCGCAACGACCGAAGCCGACGCGACCTACCTCGTGCACAACAATTTCGAATACACCAAGCGTCTAGCGCGCGTCGCGCTCGATCGCGGCGTGCGCTTCGTCTACGCGAGTTCCGCGGCGACCTACGGAGCGCGCGAGCACGATCTGCGCGAATCGATTCCGACTTGCGACCTTCGGCCGCTCAACATGTACGGCTATTCGAAGTCCATGTTCGACGCATATGCCGCGCGCAACGGCTGGTTCGACTCGATCGTCGGCCTCAGGTTCTTCAACATCTTCGGGCCCGGCGAAGCACACAAGGGCGATATGCGCAGCCTCGTCCACAAAGCGTTCGGCGAAATCGGCGCGACCGGCCGCGTCCGGCTCTTCAAGAGCTATAAACCCGAGTACGCCGACGGCGGGCAAAAGCGCGATTTTCTTTACGTCGACGATGCGGTCGCCATGGCGATCCACCTCGCGGAGAGCCCGACGGCGTGCGGTCTCTATAACGTGGGGTCGGGCGAGGCGCGAACGTGGGTCGAACTCGTAACGCCGATCTTCACGACGCTGGGCAAACCGGTCGACATCGAGTACGTCGACATGCCGGACTCCATCCGCGACAAGTATCAGTATCATACGCGGGCCGAACTCGATCGGCTTCGCGACAGCGGTTACACGGCACCGATCACGCCGCTCGCGGAGGCGGTCGCGACCTACGTCCGGCTGCTGGCGGGTCTGGAACCGGCTACCGCGCTACGCTCCGTTCGTTCGGCGTGAGCGCGCCGAATTGGGAGACCGCCGGCGTTCGTGTGATCGCGGGTGACTCGCTCGATACGAATACGGCGCAAACGCCGGGAATGCTACGCGCCGCCGCGATCGACCGCGCGCGTGCGGGGGCGCAGAAACTCTGGGCCGGTACGGTGCGCATCGACGCCGATGCGAAGACCGGCGCGCACCATCACGGCGAACTCGAGAGCGTCATCTACGTGGTGAGCGGGCGCGCGCGGATGCGCTGGGGCGAACGCCTGGAATTTTCGACAGAAGCGGGCCCGGGCGACTTCATCTTCGTGCCGCCGTTCGTGCCGCATCAGGAAATCAACGCGAGCGAAACCGAGGTGCTGTCCTGCGTACTGGTGCGCAGCGGCATGGAACCCGTCGTCGTCAATCTCGACATCCCGGCGGCCGAAGAGCCGGGCGAGACGCGCTGGGTCGATCCCATCCACCGCGATGTATAGCTTCGATCCGGCCGAGGGCCACGGACTCGCGCACGATCCGCTCAACTCCATCGTCGGACCGCGGCCGATCGGCTGGATCTCCTCGCGCGCGGCGGACGGAACGCTCAACCTCGCGCCCTACAGTTTCTTCAATCTCTTGAATTACCGGCCGCCGATCCTCGGCTTTTCGAGCGTCGGATTGAAAGACTCTGCGACGAACTGCGGACCTGAAAAGACGTTCGTGTGGAATCTCGTCACGCGTCCGCTCGCGGAGCGCATGAATCTCACGAGCACGACGCTGCCCGCGAGCGTAGACGAATTCGCATTCGCCGGTCTGACGCCGGCGGCGAGCACGTGCGTGGACGTACCGCGCGTCGCGGAAAGTCCGGTCGCCTTCGAGTGCGTCGTGACGCAGCAGATGCCGCTGCTCGACGTGCGCGGCGAGCGCACCGGTGCGTGGATCACGTTCGGACAAGCCGTGCGAATTCACATCGCCGAGCATTTGATCGTCGACGGCCTCTACGATCTCAAGCGTTCGCAAACGATCTTGCGTGCCGGACGGGGCGGCGATTACATCGAGGTCGGGCCGAACGCGTTCTTCGAGATGCCGCGCCCGGCCTGAGCCGCTCGCGCTCTTTAACGGGTATCACCCTAACGTGTTCGCTCAAACGTCGATGTTCTACGACGCGATATATCGATCGCGCGGCAAATCGTATGCCGATGAGAGCGCGGCACTCGCGCGCATCGTCCGGGAGCTTCGGCCCGGTGCGAAGACGCTGCTCGATGTCGGATGCGGCACGGGCGCGCATCTCGAAGCGTTCGAACGGCTCGGTTTCGCCTGTCGCGGGCTCGACGCCGATGCGAAGATGGTGGCGCTCGCGCGCTCGCGTTGTCCCGAAATGGAGATCGATTTCGGCGACATGCAGACGTTCGACCTCAGCGAGCGGTTCGACGTCGTGACCGCACTCTTCGGAACGACCGCCTACGCGCGACTGCCGGCGCGTCTCGACGATACGATCGCGCGCCTCGCAGCGCACCTCAACCCGGGAGGCGTGCTCGTCGTGGAACCATTTCTTGCCAAACGCGATTTCGTGCCGGGACACGTCGACGCGGTCTTCGTCGACGAGCCCGATCTCAAAATCGCACGGATGTGCTTGAGCAAGCAGATGGGCGCGATCGCGATCCTTGATTTTAACTATCTGGTCGCGACGAAGACCGGCGTCGAACGCTACTTCGAGCGTCACGAACTCGGCCTATTCGACGAAACAATGTACGCGAGCGCGTTCGAGAAGGCGGGGCTCACGTTCGAGTCGCGCGACGTTCGCGCGACTTCGTTCGGCCGCGGCATCTTCACGGGCATCGCGGCGGCTTAGCGGTTCGCGCCGCCCGCCGCCGGGTACGCGTAGGAGATGCAAACCGACCTGTTCGGCTCGGCCGAACCCGCGCCACCGGCGAAGAGCAACGAAGACGACGCCGAGGGCGCTGCCGCCTTCGTCCCGCAAACGCAGTCGCTTGTGGAACTCGCCGAAGCGGCACGCGGGTGTCGTGGCTGCAATCTCTATGAGGACGCGACGCAGACCGTGTTCGGCGAAGGTGCGAAACACGCGTCGCTGATGCTCGTCGGCGAACAGCCGGGCGATCAGGAAGACCGCGCGGGCCACCCGTTCGTCGGGCCCGCCGGCAAGCTGCTGCACCGCGCGCTCGCGGAAGCCGGCATCGACGAAGCGGACACCTACATCACGAACACGGTCAAGCATTTCAAATTCGTCGAACGCGGCAAGACGCGCATTCACGCAACGCCCAAGCGCATCGAGATCGTCTCGTGCATGCCGTGGCTCGTCGCGGAGATCCGGGCACTCAAACCCAAGCTCGTCGTGGCGCTAGGCGCGACGGCGGCGCAAGCGCTGCTCGGTGCGAAATTCCGGATCACTCAATCGCGCGGCACGATGCAGACGAGCGAGTACGCTCAGCGCGTCATCGCGACGGTGCATCCGTCGTCGATCCTGCGCGCCGTCGACGACGCCGCGCGCGACGAGCAGTACGCGGCCTTCGTCAAAGACCTCCGCATCATCGCGCAAACGCTCGCCGCGTAGATGCGATACGACCTCTGCGTGATCGGTGCCGGCTCGGCCGGCGTCGCCGCCGCGGAGGCCGCGCGGGCACTCGGCAAACGCGTGCTGCTCGCGACGGGGCTGGAGGCGCTCGGCGGGACGTGCATCCTGCGCGGCTGTATGCCGGCAAAGACGCTGCTCTCGTCGACGGAACGCCTCGAAGACGTGCTGAGCGCACCGACGCTCGGAGTACGCGAACGCGCGCCGGCGACGATCGACCTCAAAGCCGTGATCGCGCGAAAGCGCGAACTCGTCGACTACTTCGCGAGCGATCGCGTCGACGAGATCTTGACGTTCGAGATCGCGCGCGGCGTCGCGCATTTCGTCGCACCCGACGCGATCCGCATCGGAGAGCGCACGATCGAGGCGGAGCGTTTCATCATCGCGACGGGCTCCATCATCGACGCGAGCCGCGTTTCTTGCCTGTCGCCGGGCGACTATTTCACGAGCGACGACGCGCTCGAGATGACGACCGCGCCGAAGCGTCTGATCGTCGTCGGCGGCGGTCCCGTGGGCTGCGAATTCGCGCAGTATTTCTCGCGCGTCGGCAGCGACGTCACGC
>CAZZUZ010000165.1:0-6812 GCA_964657315.1 Vulcanimicrobiota bacterium | reverse complement strand
CGGTGCCGTCGGGCGAGGCATCAAGACCGACGTTACGTGAAGCCGTTTCGTCGAGTTCGACGATCTGCGTTTCGAGCAGCACGCTCTGCAGCGGCACGTCGATCTTTTCGATCAGTGATTTGAGGTCGGCGACGACGTCGGCCGTACCGCTGAGAATGATCGCATTGAGCCGGCGATCGACCGCGATATTATCGTTGACGCGCTGCGTGACGCCGTTTGGCTGGCCGAACTGGCCGCCGGAGAACACTTGCGATTGCTGCGGCGTGTTGTAGGCCGCTCCGCCGACGCCGCCGCCGAACGACGAGTTCAGTGACGAGGTGCCGATGTTGCTCTGCTGCGGATAGAAGGTGTCGTTGGTCGTGATGTTCGACGTCGCGGAAAGCAGGCCGGCGACTTCGCTGATGTCCGCGTATTTCAAGAAGATGACTTCGGTAATGGGTCCCAACCCCGAGACCGACGCCGTCGGCACTTGCCCGAACGGTCCGCCCAGCGACTGCGTGGGCGGCGCCTGCACGTCGATGAAGAGCACGTTGTTGCCGGGGCGCACGCGCACGGGCGCCGGACTCGCGAGATGGATCGTCATGCTGCTGTTCGTGCCGGTCGAGACGAGCGTCACGCTGGACACGTTGCCCGCACCCTGCAGCACGGGCGTGACCTGCGGTCCGAGCGCCGTATTCTCGAGATTGATCGTAACGTCGGCCGTGCCGGCACCGGCCACGTGATAGACCGGGATGCCGCCCTGCACGGTGATCTGCAGCAGGGCGCCCCCCGTCGGCTGCGCGTTGAGAACGACGACGGACACGGTGGACTGCGCCAACGCGGGCGCGGTCGCAGCCAACACCGCGACGATGAGGGAGGTAAGCGACAACAGCCGCGTTCGGAAACCCGGGAGGGACATAATGGGACCCTATCGCCCCACCCGCGCGCGGTCCCTCCCGTGCGAGCCTCTGTAGGGAAAACCTGAGGTTTTGCTGAGCGCGTTCGAGCATCGCGCTAGGAAAAGATTCTCCAATTCTGTGAGCCGTCACGGGAGATGCCGCCCGCCCGGAGAAATCGAAAAGATCTATTATCAAATGGTTTTTCGCCGTTCTCGTTCGCGGAAGATGTAGGAGACTCGAGAGTGATCGCTCCAACCCGTAAGAACTTTATCGCCGGCGGTATCGCTGCGTCCGCAGCAACCTTCGCCAGCATCAACGTCATCGCGGCGCCGATGAAAGAGGTCGTCGTCGGCCTCAACGTCCCGCAGACCGGCCCGTATTCGGATCAGGGGCAAGACCAGCTGCGCGCCTACCGTCTCGCGATCTCCGAGATCAACGCCCACGGCGGCGTAATGGGCATGCAGATCAAGGAGACCGTCGGCGACGACCAGACCAAGCCCGGTCCCGCGGTCGACAACGCGACGCGCATGATCGATCGCGACGGCGCGGTGATGATCACCGGCGGCTCGAGCACCGGTACCGCGATCGCCGTCTCCGGCGTCTGCCAACAGAAGAAGACCATCTTCATGGCGACGCTGACGCACGGCGACGAACCGACGGACACCAATTGTCACTATCACACGTTCCGCCGCTACAACAACGCGCACATGTCGGCGCAGTCGCTCGCAAAGACGCTGCTCTCCAAGTACGGCACGGGCCGCTGGTTCCACATCACGGCCGACTACGCTTGGGGCCACAGCGTCTACGACAACCTCACGGCCGTCGTCGAGCCCAAGGGCGCGAAGACGATCAAGAACGTGCTCGTGCCGCTGGGCACCGCGGATTTCAGTTCGGCGCTGCAGCAGGCGCAGGCCGAAAAACCCGACGTGCTCGTGATTACCGAATTCGGCAAAGACATGGTCAACGCGGTCAATCAAGCGCAGTCGTTCGGATTACTCAAGAACTGTAAGGTTCTCGTTCCGCTCGCGGACGAGTATATGGCCAAAGGCACGGGAGACAACTTCGAAAATATCGTCACGACCGCGCCCTTCTACTGGCAGTATCATAGCGACAAGTATCCCGCCGCGAAGAAATTCGTCAGCGCCTTCGTCGCGAAGTACGGCGCGCCGCCGAGCAACGGGGCCGAATGTGCGTACACGAACATGTATCAGTGGAAGGCCGGCATCGAACGCTCGGGCTCGCTCGATCCGCTCAAGTTCATCGCGAAGATGGAGAATTTCCACTTCACGGCGACCAAGGAGCCCGAATACTGGCGCGCGTTCGATCATCAGGGCGTCAACAGCTGCCTCGTGCTCGAAGGCCTGCCGACGGCACAGCGCAAGAACGCCTTCGCCTATGCGAAGGTGCTCGAAGTGCACGACGGCGAGTCGGTGTCGATCCCGCAATCGACGAGCAAGTGCAAGATCGAATCGGCCTAGCCGCGTAAGTACGGGAACACGTGAAGCCGGCCGCATCCCTACGATGCGGCCGGTTTCTGCATAGCGGACGCCTTCGGAGGACTAACCGATCGAATCGATCTTGTCGCAACTGCCCGGGCAACTGCTCGACGGCTTCATTCGCGGACTCGTGTACGTCGCGATCGCGCTCGGACTCACGATCGTGTTCGGCATGCTGCGGCTCGTCAATTTCTCGCACGGCGCGTTCTACGCGATCGGTGCGTACGTCGGCTACGTCGTCTCGGAGAAATTCGGGCTCTTTCCTGCGCTCGTTGCGGCGCCGCTCGCCGTCGCCGCGTTCGCCCTCATCTACGACCGCGTGCTGCTGCGCTATTTCTACGCGAAAGACCCGACGGCGCAGATTCTCCTGACCTTCGGCATCGCGATCGTCGTCGAGGAGACGCTGCGTCTGATATTCGGCGGGACGACGCGCACCTACACGCTGCCGGCGATGCTCACGGGTTCGATCAACCTCGGCTTCACGCAATATCCGGCGTACCGGCTCGCGCTCGCGGCCGGCATCATCGCGCTCGTTCTCGTCGTCTACTTCTTCATCGAACGCACCGACTACGGGCTCATCGTGCGCGCGGGCGTGCGCGACCGCACGATGGTCCAGCTGCTGGGCGGCAACGTCGTGCAAGCGTCGACCGTGATCTTCGTGCTGGGCGCGGCCCTCGCGGGGCTCGTGGGAGCCGCCGCGAGCCCGGTGTACAGCATCGATCCCGGCACGGGCTTTCAATTTCTCATCCCGTCGTTCGTCGTCGTCGTGATCGGCGGCCTCGGAAGCTTCTGGGGCGCGGTGCTCGGCGGCCTCATCGTCGGCGAGCTCCAGAGCCTCACCACGCTCGTGCTGCCCGCGGGCGCGGACGTCGTGATCTACATCGCGATGGCGCTCGTGCTGCTGATCAAACCGTCTGGACTCTTGGGTGAGAGCGAGATGATTCGCGGGTGAGCAACGTGCGTGTGTACGGGATCGCCCTGCTCGGACTCGTGCTCTTTCCGTTCGTCATCCATCCCATCGGCGGCTACGCCTCACTCGCGACGCAAATCTTGATCGTCTCGATCGGCACGATGGGTCTCAACCTGCTTCTCGGCTATGCGGGCTTGCTCTCGTACGGGCAGGCGATGTTCTACGGTGTCGGCGCGTACGTGGCGTTGCTCACCGTTTCGAAATTCTTTCCCGACCATCCGAACTTCTGGCTCGCGCTCGCGCTCGCGATCGGCTTCGTGACGCTGGCGGCGCTGTTGATCGGATCGCTCGTCGTTCGCCTGTACGGCATCTACTTCTCGCTGCTCACGCTCGCGTTCGCGCAGATGTTCTTCTTCGTCGTCTTCAAATGGCGCGACCTCACGCAGGGCGACGACGGACTTTCGGGCATCTCGATTCCGCCGATGCCGCTCGGGTTCGCCTCGATCGATCTCACGACGCCGCTGCCCTCGGTCGATCTCGGCATGTTCGGAAATCTCAGCGACGTTCGCTACTGGTACATTTTTGTCGCGATCGTCGCGTTTCTCGTGCTGGTGTTCGTGCGCACGCTCACGCAGTCGCAGTTCGGCGAAGTACTCGGCGCCATCCGCGAGAACGAAGAACGCAGCAGCTTCGTCGGCTACGAGCCGGCGCGGTACAAACTCGCGGCGTTCACGATCGCGGGCGCGCTGACCGGACTCTCGGGAGCGCTGCGCGGGATGTTCGACACGTCGATCGCGCCCGATTCGCTCACGGTCGAAACGAGCGGCAACTTCGTGATCTTCGCCGTGGTCGGCGGCGTGAAGACCCTCTTCGGGCCGTTCGTCGGCACGACCATCATCCTGTATCTCCAGAACGTGCTCAGCGCGAAAACCGAGAGCTGGCGGCTCATCGAAGGCATCATCTTCGTGCTCGTGATCGTGTTCTTGCCGGGCGGCGTGCTCGGCTCGTTCAAGAAACGTAAGAAGAGCCGCGCGATCCTCGCCGGTTCCATTCGCACGGGCAGTGCGGCCGACGCCACGCGGCCCACGCCCGGCGGAGCGGCATCGTGAGCGCGATCCTCGAGACCAAGGGGCTCGGCAAACGCTTCGGCGCGTTCGCGGCCAACAGCGACATCGATTTCTCGGTGAACGAGGGCGAACTGCGCGCCGTCATCGGACCCAACGGCGCGGGCAAAACCACGTTCTTCAACCTGCTCTCCGGCTACGCGCAGGCGACCGAAGGCGAGATCTTCTTCCGCGGCGAGCGTATCACCGCGGTGACCGGGCCGCGACGCGTCCGGCGCGGCATCGCGAAAGCGTTCCAAACGGCGAACGTCTATCCCGACGAATCGGTGTTGCAGAACTGCCGCCTCGCCGCGCTCGCGCACGAACAGGGCGGCTTCTCGCTGCAAGTCTTCCGCACGTCGCGCCGGCTCGACGCCGTCGATACGACGGCCCACGAAGCGCTCGCGTTCGTCGATCTCGAATCGGTCGCAGACGTGCGCGCGGGCGATCTCTCGCACGGCGACAAGAAGCGGCTCGACATCGCGGTCGCGATCGCGACCAAGCCGCAAATCCTCTTGCTCGATGAACCCGTCGCGGGCATGTCGATCGAAGAAGTGCGCAAGACCGACGCGTTGATCCGCGCGCTCGCGAAGAAGATGACCGTATTGATCATCGAGCACGACATGAACATGATCATGGGCATCTCGGATTCGATCTCGGTGCTGCATCAGGGCAAGATCCTCGCCGAAGGCACGCCCGCGGAGATCCGCGCGAACGCGCGCGTGCAGGAAGCCTACCTCGGCGGCCACACGGAAGGCCACGTATGACGACGGTCGCGGCACCCGCGCAAACCATGCTCGAAGTCGACGCGATCGATACGTACTACGGCGACAGTCACGTGCTCAAGGGCCTGAGCCTGCAGATCCGCAAGGGCGAGACGGTCGCGCTCTTGGGACGTAACGGCGTCGGGAAGACGACGACGCTCAAGTCGATCGTCGGCTGGGTGCCGCCCAAACGCGGCAAGATCACCTTCGACGGCAGCGACGTCACGGGCCAATCGATGATGGAAGCCGCGCGCCGCGGCATTTCGCTCGTGCCCGAAGAACGCCGCATCTTCACCAACCTCACGGTCTACGAAAACATCAAGCTCGCGCAGGTAACGGCGCAGCGCCAAGGCTGGACGCTCGACGACGTCTATTCGCACTTCCCGCGTCTCAAAGAACGCGCGAAGAACAAGGGCGACGAGATCTCGGGCGGCGAGAAACAGATGCTCGCGATCGCGCGCGCGCTCGTGCAGGACACGAAGTTGCTCCTGCTCGACGAGCCGACCGAAGGTCTCGCACCGCTCATCGTCAGAGAAGTGGAAGCGATCGTGCGCGAGATCAAAGCGAGTGGCATGACGATTCTGCTCGTCGAGCAGAACTTCTACTCCGCACTCAGCGTCGCCGATCGCTGCTACGTGATCGATCAAGGCACGATCAAATTCGAGGGCACGCCCGCGCAACTCAAAGCCGACACGGAAACGCTCGCGAACTACCTCCACGTCTAGCAGTGAATCGCAACGTGTCGACCGGACCCGGCGCGCACACACCCGACGGATGCGCCGTCGACCTCTACCGCCGTCTGCCCGATGAAGGCGAAGCGGCCATCATCCACGCCGCCGTGCCGTCGCACTGCGAGATCCTCGAACTCGGTGCCGGCGCGGGACGCGTCACTCGCGTTCTCACGGCGCTCGGCCACCCCGTCACAGCCGTCGACTATTCGGACGAGATGCTGGCACACGTCGACAACGCGACGAAGGTGTGCGCCGACATCGCCGGGCTCGCCTTGGGCCGCACGTTTGCGTGCGTCGTGCTCGGCAGTTATCTCGTCAACGTCGTCGAGATCGAGCTCCGCACGGCGTTTCTAGAAACGTGCCGTCGTCACGTAGCCGGTGACGGAACGATCCTCATCGAGTGCCATCCGCCTGCCGTGCTGGAGCGCGCGCGGCCGGGACTCATCGGCCGCGACGGCCACGGCTTCTCGTATTCCTGGCTCGAGGTCTCGACCCACGGCGGCCTCGTTTCCGGCACCGTCGAGACGAGGCACGGCAACGATAGATGGACGCAGACGTTTTCAGCCGAGGTCCTCAACGAAGCGCGGCTGCGCGCGGACCTCGCCGGCTGCGGTTTGCGGCTCGTGCGTTACCTCGACGCGCGCTGGATCGTAGCGGCACGCACCTCACGAAGCCGGCCTCGCCGCTCTACGCGGCGTCGAAAGCCGCGGTAACGATGCTGACCACGCAGTCCGCCCAGGCTTCGAGAAGATCTGCGTCAACGCGGCAGATCCCGGTTACCCCGCTACGGACTTCAACGGGCACTCCGCCCACCAAACGGTCACCGAGGGGACCGACGCGATCGTCACGCTCGCAACCGTAAATCCGACGGGCGCACCGGCCGCGTCATCGACCGTTCGGTCCGGTGCCCTAGTAGTTTTCACTTACCGA
>CAZZUZ010000164.1:0-6834 GCA_964657315.1 Vulcanimicrobiota bacterium | reverse complement strand
CGAGGCCCGAACGCCGCCCGTCCTTTCGACGCATCCGTCGGTTGCGACCGCCGCGCCTCAGAGAAGCGTCGTCGAAGTGCGGCCGCAGGTCGATCTCACGCTCGAGCCGAGTGCCGTCGTCGCGACGATCCTCGCGCTCTGGCTCGGGATCGCTCTCGCGAAGAATGCCGGAATCGTCGGACAACTCGCGGCACTGCGACGCGTCAAAGAGCGTGCAACGCCGCTAGAAGACGCGTACGTCGCGCCTTTGCGGGCGTGGCACGCAAACATCCGAAGCGGCCGGCGCGCGACGCTGGCCGTTTCACGAGACGTCGGAACCCCGTGCGCGGCGGGGCTCGGCGCCCCGGCAATTTTGATTCCGGAAGACGTCGCGGCCGCCGTACCGGCGGACGATCTCGATCGTATCGCCATGCACGAACTCGCTCACATTCGCCGCTACGACGACTGGACCAATCTCGTCGAACGGTTCGCCGCAGCCACGCTCTGGTTCAATCCTGCCATCGCGCTCGCGATGCGGCGCATCGCGATCGATCGCGAAATCGCTTGCGACGATTGGGTCGTCGACCGCACGGGCGGTGCGCGCGGCTATGCAGCCTGTCTCTTCCGTCTCGCCGAAGCTTCACTCGCCGCGAAGACGCCTTCGCACGCGCTGGCCGTCATCGGCGATCCGCGCACGATGACCTCGCGCATCGAACATCTGCTCGCGGCATCGCACGCGCCGCGCCGCTTCGGCCGCACGCTGCCGGCGGCACTCTCGATCGGAGCGTTCGCGATCGTCGGGTTCCAGGCGATGCGCGCACCCGCAATCGCCCTCGAAGCCGCGCCGGCGCAGCCTATCGCCGTCGCGAACCCGGGCGCTCGACGCAATTCGGCCGAACGTGCGATCCCGAAGGCAGCACTGCTCGCGCAACCACAAGCGAAACGCGGCGGAGCGAAGCGATACGTCGTCACGGCCACGACGGTCTCGACCGGCCCGGAGACGGCGCACGAGTGGAATGCCGTACCGTACGAAAGCTCGAAGCCGCACGCGCTCCCGTCGCTACCGCATCTCACGAAAGCTGACGTCGTGAAAGCGGTCGCGACCGTTGCGTCCGCTGCGCCGGTGCAGGCCGTGCCGAACGTACCGGCCGTCCCGAAGACGCCGAACGTGCCGGAGATGCGGCCGCTTCCGCCGCTGCCGCAAACGCCGGACGATCGACTCGACGCCGCCACCGCGCGCATGAGTGCGGCCGCCGACCGCGTTGCCGAACGCGCTGACGGTCGCGGCGAGAGACTCGCGGACGAACAAGAGCAGCGCGATGCCGAACGCGACGTGCGCGAGGCGGAGCGCGAGATACGCGACGCGGCGCAGCGGGAGGCGTCGCAGGCGCGCAGCGAAGGCCTGCGCGAAGCGCGGCTAGGACGCGAACAAACGCGAGCCGCGCTCGAGATGGTCCGCGAGACGGAACGAATCCGCAAGCGGGCGATCGAGGACGCTCTTCGGAGCGTTCGCGAGGCCATGCAGCGCGACGGCAACGAGGTCGCACCGTAGCCCCAATGCGAGTTCACTGAGGATCGGCGAGCAGCATCTCCAGGTCTTCGCGGGTGAGCGCTTTCGCAAGCGCCCCGTCCGCTTTGATCACGTTCTTCGATAGCGAAGATTTGCGTTCGGCCAGCGCCCGAATTTTTTCTTCGACCGTGCCCGTCGTAACCAAACGATACGCCGTCACCGGCTTCTTCTGACCGATGCGATGGGTACGGTCGATAGCCTGCTGCTCGACGGCCGGATTCCACCACGGATCGTAGAGGATGACGTAGTCGGCTGCGGTGAGCGTGAGGCCGACGCCGCCCGCTTTGAGCGAACAGAGGAAGAGCGGCGGTCCGTTTTCGGCCATGAAGCGCGCGACTTCGCCCTGACGGTCTTTGTCTTTGGTCGAGCCGTCGAGATAGCCGTATGCGATGCCTCTGGCATCGAGCGCCGCGCGCATGATGCGCAGCATCGACGCAAACGCGCTGAAGACGAGCAGCTTGCTTCCGCCCGAGAGCACCTCTTCGACCGTTTCGAGGAACGCCTCGAACTTGGCACTGGCTTCGGGATCGTCTTTGTGCTCTTCGAAGAGCAGGCCCGGATGCGCGCAGATCTGCCGCAAACGCGTCAGCGCGGCGAGGACGTGAACGGTCGCGTTCTCGATGCCCTGCTCTTCGACGAGCGCGAACACGTCGCGTCGCGCGGCCTCGGCGACGCCGCGATACAGCCGGCGCTGCAGCGGCGAGAGTTCGCACGCGAGCGAGATCTCGGTCCGATCCGGGAGTTCCGGCGCGACGTCTTCTTTCGTACGCCGCAGCAGAAACGGCTCGAGCCGCGAGCGCAGCACGTTCGTCGCCTTCTCGTCGTTCTCGGCGATCGGGATTTCGAAGCGCCGCCGGAACGACGTCTCCGTACCGAGCAGCCCCGGTTCCACGAACGCGAAGATCGCCCACAGATCGCGCAGCGAATTCTCGACCGGCGTACCGGTGAGCGCCAAACGATGCTGCGCGCGCAGACTTCGCACGACCCGCGCGATCTGAGACGACGGGTTCTTCGCGTTCTGCGCTTCGTCGAGAATGAGCGTTCGGAAATCTTGCTGACCGAGTTGCTGCGCGTCCAACCGCGCCAGCGCGTACGACGTGATGACGACGTCGGCATTCGGAATGTCGTCGTATTTCTGCGCGCGCTCGCTGCCGGAGTGGAGCCGCAGCACGCGCAGATCCGGCGCGAAGCGCGCGATCTCGCTCTCCCACGTGTGCGTCACCGACGTCGGCGCGATCACGAGCGAGGGCGCCGCGCCTTCGGTTTGTTTACGGCGCAGCAAATAACTCAAGACCTGAACCGTATTGTGCGTGACGATGAAATCTTGAACGACGAAGAGATGATCGGGCGAATCGACCGCGATGCACATCATGTCGTGCCGGCCGATCGGTTCGACCTTCACGATGGCACGCATCGGTCGACGGTTGGCGAGTTTCGCGTAGGCGCCGGCCTTTTGCGCCGAGCGGAACGGATTGAGGTCTGGCGGTAATGCGAAATCGACGCGGTATCCGTCACGCTCGAGATCCGTCGTACGCGCGACGCCGCCGAGCGAACGGACGAGAAAGGCCACGTCTTGCGCGAGCCGGTCGGATGTCGTGTCGAATGCGACCCGACCGTCGTCTCGAACGCGACCGTTCGCATCCATCAAGCCTCGAAGCATTGCGAGGCGATGCCCCGGATGCGCGATCTTATACGAGTGCGGCACGAACGTTCGTTCGTTCGCCGGTCGCGCGAGAACGCGGATCGCGGTCGAGCGAGAATCGTCTCGTCCGGTATGGACGAGGTCGAGTTCCGCCGTCGCCATCTCGGCGTCTTCGTCGCCGATCGAGACGCCGAGCGAGTAGGGTTCGATCGGCAGCGGATCTTCGTTTCCGAACTGCATGGTATCGGCTACGGGAACGTAATGCCGCGCGTTACCTACAGCATCGTGCAGTTTTTCGCGAATCTCGCGAAGCGTCAGCACCGTATTTGGTAAGCCGGTGAACTTTCGGTTCGCCGTAGTGACGGCCCAGAGATGATCGTCGGAGCAGACGGTCGACGCGCCGTCGCTGAAATAGACGCGGAACGCTTCGAGGAAGCCCTGCGGGTAGACGCCGGTAACCTTCGAGATGCCACCCTGGGCATTCATGACTTCGTCGCCGACCTGCAAATCGCCGAAGCGCTGCCAGCCCGACGGCGTCAGCACGGGAATGAACCTCGCGAGGCTCTTGCCCAGGCCCATCTGGTCTGCGAGAACGCCGCCGAAACCGAACTCGGAGAGGTACGATAAGAAATCGAGGCCGCGTTGTTGATACTCGCGCAGGGATCCGTTCTCGAGATCGGGCGCCTCGACGACGGGAATGCCTTGGAAGTCGCGCAGCTTTTCGCGCATCGCTTCGACTTCGGGCGGGAGCGACACGTTGCCGAATGCGTCGTGGAGTTCGTCGCGCATCGCGAGCAGCGCCGCGAGGCCGCTGCGGCGACGTTCGGCGATGTCGACGAGCATCGAGTTGCGTTCGCGAAGTTTTTCGACGTCGACGAGCCGGCCGCGCACGTCGGCGTAACGCCCGCTCGACGCGAGCAGCGTCGCGAGTTCGTCTTGCGAGAGCGCCGTGCCGCCGCCGACGAACACGTCGACTTTGAGTTCGAACCAATCGGCGTCGCCCGGCGCGCGCTGCGCGCTGACGGCAATGTCGAGATCGGTGATACCGCGCGCGAGATCGGTGAGGCCGGGGTCGAGCCTGCGATCGAGATCGTCCCACGTGGGCAGCGTCTCGCGAACGAATGCGGCCGCACGATCCGTGCCGTGCAGCGCGAAGCCGTCGCTCGCACGCGGCACGAAGCCCGCGTCGAGCATCCGCGCGCGCAGCTTTACCGCAAAGTCGCTCGAGAAGCGAACGTAGCCGTCGCCCTGCGGTGCGATCGCGCCCATCGCCGAGAACGGCACGCGCGCGTTCGTCGCGCGATCGACGAAGGTCACGGCAGCCACGAGCGCACCGCTCGACCAGCCGAGTGCGAGTTCCGCCGACGGGGAGGTCGCGTCGACGATGCCGAGCGACGCGCGATCCGCCGCCGAGAGAAACGGTGCGACGCGGGCGATCGCCCGCGGCGTCAGCGCCGCGTTCTCGACGGCACCGTTCGCGCTGCGGGCGACCTCGATCGCCTTCTTCGCATCGAACGACCCGTCGATGAGGTACACCGCGCGCCTGGTCGCGATCCACGCGGGCGGTCCGTCGATGACGAACGCGTCGGCTGCGGAGATGCGCGAGCCGTCGCTCACTTCGAATGCGGGAACGAAGCCCGTGCCGCTTCGGACCGCGCGCAGGGTCAAGCCGCGCAGGTCGACGTGATATTCGGGCAACTCCGACGGATGACGACCCAGGCTCGGCTCGTCGTCGAAACGCAGCCGGGGATGGCGCGCGAGCCGGAAGAGCGCACGCGCGAGCGCGCGCTGCGCGGTTCGGCCGGAGAACGCTTCGTTGACACTCTCGTCGCGCATGATTTCACGATCGAGTTCGTCCCAATCGTCGACGGGCGTCGAGTCCATCATCGCGATGATCGATGCCGCGTCGCGCGTCGCGCCGCGCAGGCGCGGCGAATCGAGAACGAGCGTCGCCGCGAGCGAATGTCCGTCGGGCGACGAGAAGACGGGCCACACCGAACGCGCACGCGACTGTCGCACGTCGACGCGCGGCGCCGGCAGCCAGCTCAAATCGAACTCGGGCGTTGCGGGGGCGGCTTCGTCGACTTCGGTTTGCGAGCGCACGGTATCGAGCGTCGCGACGACGTGTTCGCAGATGCCGCTCACGCCGCAATCGCAGAGCGCACGCAACGCGAGCGGACCCGTGCCCGTGCCCCACTCGACGGCGACTTCGTGCTTGCCTTTCGCGTCGCGAACGAGCGACTCGATCTTGAGATCTTCGACCGAGCGCAGCGACACGCGTTTGGCTTCGACGAGAGCGGCCGCGACGCGGACGAGATCGCGCGCGAACCACGAGCCGATCGAAGCCGGCAAGCGCGCGCGCCACGTGGCAAACGGAGTCAAGAGTTCACGAATCCACGCACGAAAGCGCCGAGGTCGAAGACCCCGGCGCAGCTATCGTGCGTTGCAGATGGGCGTTTCAGCCGACCGTCAGTTCCGGCGCCGGCGGCGCGGGAGGTTCGAGCGACGGAATCTTCGAGAAGCGAAGCTTTTCCGGATTGTCCGGGCTCACTTCGGCGAAGATGTGGTCGCCCGCGGTAAACGTTCCCTTGATGAGCTCTTCGGCGAGTTCGTCCTCGACCTCGCGCTGAATAGCGCGACGCAGCGGACGGGCGCCGAACTGCGGATCCCAACCCTTGCGGGCCAGAAGCGCCTTGGCTTCCTCGGAAACCTCGAGATGCATCTCCTGCGCTCTGACTTCGCGCATGACTTTCTCGAGTTCGAGCGAGACGATCTGCTCGATCTGTTCGCGCGTCAACTGATGGAAAACCACCACTTCGTCGACGCGGTTGAGGAACTCCGGACGGAACGTGTGTTTGATCTCTTCGAGCACCTTGTTCTTCATCTTCTCGTAGGCTGCCTGATCGATATCGTCTTTCTGTTTCTGCGGACGGAAACCGATCTCGGTCGTCGTCTGCATGCCCGAGGCACCGACGTTCGAGGTCATGATGATGACGGAGTTCTTGAAGTCGACGATACGGCCCTGAGAGTCGGTCAGGCGGCCGTCTTCGAGCACCTGCAGCAACAGATTGAAGACATCCGGATGTGCTTTCTCGATCTCGTCGAGCAGCACGACGCAGTAGGGACGACGTCGCACCGCTTCGGTGAGCTGTCCGCCTTCTTCGTATCCGACGTATCCCGGAGGCGCGCCGACGAGACGGCTGACCGCGTACTTCTCCATGTACTCCGACATGTCGATGCGGATCATCGCCTCGCTATCGGCGAACAGTTCTTCCGAGAGACTGCGCGCGACTTCGGTCTTGCCGACGCCCGTGGGTCCGAGGAAGATGAACGAACCAATAGGACGCTTGGGGCTCTTGAGGCCGGCACGCGAACGGCGAATCGCCCGCGTGACGACTTCGACGGCCTGATCTTGCCCGATGACACGTTTGTGTAACTGATCTTTCATCGCGAGCAGTTTCGCGGTTTCCGCCTCGGCCAGTTTCTTGACCGGGATGCGGGTCCACGAACTCACGATGTGAGCGATGTCGTCCTCGGTGACCTTGATGGTCTTTTCTTGCTTCGTGCGGCGTTCGGCCCATTCGGCTTCGAGGCGCTGTTTCTCGAGACGCAGCTTCTCTTCGCGATCGCGAATCGAGGCGGC
>CAZZUZ010000163.1:0-6857 GCA_964657315.1 Vulcanimicrobiota bacterium | reverse complement strand
AGTTCGTCGGCCGAAGGCTGTGGCTGCGGTGCGGGGTAATTCTTGCGCGGTGTTGGCCATCGCGGCGCTTCTGGGCGCGATCTCATCGAAGCCCGGACCCCTGGACGTGCGCATCATGCGCACGCACTCGAGCGCACACTTCGTACGCGTCCGCTACCGCGTGGAGATCGCGGGCGTCGAAGGGAGCGAGGTCGGCCTGTACGATCTCGCCGACGGCCGCTACGTGGAACGGCTCGCGGCGGGTCCGCTCTCCACGACGACGGGCTTCGACGGCACGCATTCCTGGTCGGCCGACGTTACGGGATTCGCGCAAATCGACGATCATCCCAACACGGTGCTCGACGAGCTCGCGACCGCGCACTTTCAGGGACGGCGCGGCCCCGAACAGCCGTCGTCCGTCGCGATCCGCGGCCGCACCGGCGGTACGCTGAAGGTCGTTCTAACGTACGCCGGTCTCGCCGGGCCGATCGGCGTTACGCTCTCGGAGCCTGCGGGACGCGTGCTCGCCGTCGACGATTACGCGCAGATGGAAGCGACGCATACGCGCCTTTCGGACTATCGCACCGTCGATGGCATAGAGATGCCATTCACGACGATCCAGACGTCCCCCGAACGAACGAGCGTGGAGCGGATCGAAAGAGTCGACGTCTTAACCAATATCGCGGACTCCGCGTTTCGCGCGCCGGCGCCGCCGCACGATTGGAGCGTCCGCGGCGGCAACGCGACGACCGTGGCGCTGACCGGACTCGATCGCGACGAGCCGATCGTCGACGTAAGCATCGACGGTGGAGCGCCGCTACGCATGCTGCTCGACTCCGGCGGCTCGAACACGATGTCCGTGCGTGCCGCGCGACGGCTCGGGCTCCGGCAAACCGGTTACGACCGGACGGGCGGCATCGGCCTCGGCATGCTCGGCGAACGCTATGCGATGGTACGCACGATGCGTATCGGCGCGGCGGTGCTGCGCGATCAGCCGTTCGAAATCTTCGACGACAAAACGTCGGATACGGACGGCACGATCGGCTGCGAAGTGCTCGAACGTTTCGTCGCGCGGTTCGACTTTCCCAAACGCCGCCTCACCCTCGCGATGCGCGATACGTTTCGCGAGAACCACGAAGCGATTCCGATGCATCTCGAAGGTTGCCAGCCGGAAATCGAAGCGACGATGGACGGCTTCACCGGCGCCTTCGCGATCGACACCGGCAGCGGATCGGCGATCGACGTCATGGCACCGTTCGTTCGCTCGCACCATCTCATCGCACGGTACGGCGCGAAGGTGCGTTTCGATGGCATGGGTATCGGCGGCGCGATTTACGCGGGTTCGGCCAAGGCCAAACACTTCGACATCGGCGACTACATTTTCGACGGCGTGCCGATCGATCTCTCGACGATGCGCGGCGGCGCGTTCGACGATCCGACGCAGATCGGCAATCTCGGCGTCGAACTCTTGAACGGCTTCGTCATGACGCTCGATTATCGCGCGCGCCGGATGTGGCTCGATTCCTAGCGAAACGTTCGCACGTATGCCGACCTTCGCCGAACTGCACGATCGCACGAAGCCGCTCGTCATCCCGAACTGCTGGGATGTCGCGAGCGCGCGATTGTTCGAAGCCATGGGCTTTCCGGCCGTGGCGACGACGAGTGCGGGCCTCGCGTGGTCGCTCGGCTATGCCGACGGTGAGGCGGTCGACGTCGACGAACTGGTCGGCGCCGTCGGACGCATCTGCGCGCGTGTGAAGTGTCACGTCAGCGTCGATCTCGAAGCGGGCTTCGCGCCCGACGCGCAGGGCGTCGTCGCGCTCGCCGAGCGCATCGTGGAGGCGGGCGCATCCGCGATCAATCTCGAGGATTGGGACGTCACGAGCGATTCGCCGTATCCGCTCGCGCTCGCGGCGCAGCGCATCGACGCGCTCAAGCGTCGCTTCGGCGACCACTTGTTCGTCAACGCGCGCACCGATCTCGAGCTGCACGATTTCGGCGATCCGCAGACGCGTTTGCGCGATACGATCGAGCGCATCCACGCGTTCGCGGGTGAAGGCGCCGATTGCGTCTTCGTGCCCGGCGTGACCGATGAAAAAACGATCGCGGCGCTCGCCGAGTCCACGGCGGCTCCGCTCAACGTGCTCGCGGGCGCCCAGACGCCGCCCGTGGCGCGGCTCGGCGAACTCGGCGTCGCCCGCGTGAGCGTCGGCAGCGGCCCGATCTTGCGCGCGCTCGGCGAGACGCAAGCGGTCGGACGCGAACTGCTCGACCGCGGCACCTTCACCTACGCGCAGAGTCCGAACATGCTCTCGTATTCAGACGTCAACGCGCTCTTCGTTCCGCGCCCATGAGATTTCGGGCGAGCTTGCCTCGCGTGTCCTCGACGGTGCAGACGTCGCCCAATCCGACGCAACTGCAGCCGATTCTCGACGGACATCTGCCGCTCTTCAGCAACGTTTGGCGTGTGCCCAAGAACACGGTCGCGCTCTGCGGCCGGCCCGCGGTGTGGTTCGCACTCGACGTCACGGTCCCGGGCTTTCGTTTGCGCGGTCTGCACGTTCGTTCGCGGCGTATCCGCTGGGAGCAAGATTTCGGCGGCCACCTCTACATCGTGATCGTGGGCGACGTCCCCTCCGACGCGTACGTGCTCGAAGGCGGTCCGTTCGCGACGGGCACGGGCGCGCTCGCGCCGTACGCGTATCCGGAAGACGGTTTCTACAATCGCGGCATGATCGATTTCGATCCCGTCGCGGTCGACCCGCCTAATGGTTTAACACCGAACGAATTCGCCGAGCTCCTCTTCGACGCGCATCGCGAGTACGACGGCAATCAACGCTACACCGCGATCGAGATCCCGTTTTTACGCGTCGGACGCGATTCGAATTCGTATGCGATCGGGCTGTTGCTCGCGGCGGGGATGGATATCCGCGACATCCCCAAGCCCTATAAGTCGCGCCGGTTCGAATACTCGGGCTATCCCGGCGCCGAAGATCCCGTGCATCGCGCGAATTTCGGAGGTTATCTCGGCGAGCCGAGCCGCCTTCCGGACGGAACGCGGACCGCGACGTATCACGGCGAGCGCGGCCAGGTGCTCTACGTGATTCTGGCCGGCCATCCGCACGGCACGGCCTGCCTCCCCGACGGCTCCTCCGCCGGACTCGACGCGCGCGGCCGCCGCGTCCTCTCCGCTCGGGAGGCGAAGCTGCACGGGCTGCCGCTCAAGCACACGCCGCCGCCGCCGCACATCGCAAACCGCGTTCGCTTTCCGAAAAATCCCGAAGCGGCCGGCGCCAACATCACCTTCGTGACGGACGGGGTCTCGACGCCGCTGCGCGCGAGCGACGTCTACCGGGGCACGATCGTCGACCGCGACGACGCGCTGAGCCTCGCGACGATGCGGACGGTCGACGAACTCGTCGTCACGATGCCCATCAACGAACTCGGTGTCGAGATGCGCGACCCCATGCGCGTGGACGCGGCGCTCAAGGTCGGCGAGTTTCTCACGGTCGGTCTCCACAGAGACCGGCGCCCGAAATTGCACGTCCGAGGCCGTCCCGACATCGGTCGCAGCGCGTCTCAAATCGGGCCGGAAGCGGCCGTAACGGCGGCCGTTTTTGCGGTTCTGGCGGTACTCGGGATATGTCTTTTTCGAACGGTTCGGGAGTGAACTACTGTCCACACGTTGCACAGGCTCGCACGAGCGGGATGTGGATAATCGATGACTGACCACGGCGACACGGCGTCAAATCCTGCTACCGCTGCGGTTCACGCCGGGCGTCTTGCAATGCCCGAAAACGCCGCTTCGAGCCCTCCGCTTTTTCAGGCGTCCTCGTACGAATTCGCCGATCTCGACGAGGTCGAGGAAATCTACGCCGGCACGCGCTCCGGGCGTATTTACGGGCGTTATGGCGGCCCGAACGGCGCACAGCTCGAGGCTGCGGTCGCGGAACTCGAAGGCGCGGAGGCGGCGGCCGGGGCGTCGGCGGGCATGTCCGCGATCGACGCCGCGCTACGGACGAATCTCGCCGCGAACGATACGATTCTCGCCACCGGCGAAATCTACGGCGGCACCTTCGCTCTACTTGAGAACGATTATCGGACGGACGGATTCGGCGTCGAGTACGTCGACCAAAGTAACCTCGCTGCGGTAGAGGTCGCACTCGCGAGGCACCGGCCGCGCGTGCTCTACATCGAAGCGTTGACGAATCCGCTCATGCACGTGGCCGACATCCGCGAACTCGCTTCCCTTGCCGCGGGACACGGCGCGATCACGATCGTCGATGCGACTTTCGCGTCCCCCGCACTGATCCGGCCGCTGGACCTCGGCGCGGACCTCGTCCTGCACAGCGTCGGCAAATACATCGGCGGCCACGGCGACGTCGGCGCGGGCATCGTCTCGGGTTCGCGCGAGCGCATCGATGCGGTCCGCGGCTACCTCGTGCGCCGCGGTGCGACGATCCCCCACTTCGAGGCGTGGCTCGCCCTGCGCGGGCTGCGTACGCTCGCGCTGCGGATGAACCGGCACGGTGAAAACGCGCGCGCCGTCGCCGCGTCCCTCGCGCGGGAACGGGCCGTTACGGCCGTGCACCACCCGTCGCTGCCGAACCACCCGCAGTACGCGCTCGCGGAGCGGCTGTACCCCGCGGGTACGGGCGGCATCGTCGCGTTCGATCTTTCGGGCGGGCGCGCGGCGGTCGAAACGTTTCTCGGGGGTCTGCGCCGGATCGCGATCGTTCACAGCCTGGGCGAAGTCGCGACGACGATTTCGTATCCCGCTCTGAGCTCGCACCGTCCGTTGCCGCCCGATGTACGGCGAGCGCTGGGCGTCTCGGACGGCACGCTGCGGATCTCGGCCGGAATCGAAGCGGCGGACGACATCGTCGCGGACCTCGAGCGAGGCTTCGCAGGGCTCCGTTAGGACGCGCGAGCATGAAGGCACGTCGGAGGTATCGATTTTGAATTTTCGTTATGCAGCGGCTCTTTGCGTATTCGCGCTCGCCGCGTGCGGCGGCTCGAGCTCGTCGTCGAATTCGTCGTCGGACGCGTCGTCGTCACCCGATACGTCGACGGCCGCAGCGGGTTCGAAGACGATCGGCGTATCCATCCAGAATCGCGAAGCGCAGTTCTATCAGGACGTCGAGGCCGGCATGAAATCGGAGGCCGCGAAGTTCGGCTACACGGTCAACGTCGTCGACGCCAATCGCGACAATTCGAAGCAGCAGGGTCAAGTCGAAGACTTCATCTCGAAGAAGGTCTCGGCCATCGTGCTCACGCCGTACGATTCCAAGGCGATCGGCAGCGCGATCGTCGAGGCCAACAACGCGAACGTGCCGGTCTTCACGGCCGACATCGCCAACGCGTCGTCGCAGGGCAAAGTCGTCTCGCACATCGCGAGCGATAACGTGCAGGGCGGCGGGCAAGCCGGAAAGTTGATCTGCGCGGCGCTCGGGAGCGGGGGCGGTTCGGTCGCGATCCTCGACGAGCCCGAGGTCACGAGCGTTCAAGATCGCGTCAAGGGCTTCAAAGCGGCGCTCGCATCGGGCTGCCCGTCGGTGAAGATCGTGACCGACATCGACGGCGGCGGCGAACGCGCCAAGGCCAGTTCCGCGATGGACGACATCCTCCAGCGCTATAAGGATCTCAAGGGCGTCTTCGGCATCAACGACGACTCGGCGCTCGGTGCGGCGCGCGCGATCGACGCGGCCGGCCTCAAAGGCAAGATCGCGGTCGTCGGCTACGACGCGACGCCAGAAGCGCAGACGGCCATCAAGGGTGGCTCGATGTACGGCGACGCGATCCAGCATCCCGATCAGATCGGCGCGAAGACGATCGACGCGATCCACGATTACTTCGGTGGTAAAGCTCCGGCCGCGAAGATCGCGATCCCGGTCGGCACGTTCACGAAAGCCGACGCCAAATAGCGGCGGAGGTCGCGCCCTTCCTGCGCATGACGGGCATCGTCAAAACCTTTCCCGGCGTCAAGGCGCTCGACGGGGTCTCGTTCGACGTGCGCCGGGGCGAAGTGCACGCGCTCGTCGGTGAGAACGGCGCCGGCAAGTCGACGTTGATGAAGATTCTCGCGGGCGCCTACGTCGCCGACGGCGGCACGATCGAAGTCGACGGCAAGACGGTCGCGATCGGCGGCCCGCGCGCGGGCGAAGCGCTCGGCATCGGGATGATCTATCAGGAATTCAACCTCGTTCCCGATCTCAGCGTCGTCGACAATTTACTGCTCGGTCACGAACCCGTCGCGCGCGGCTTCCTCGATCGTAAGGCCGCCGTCGCGCGAGCGACCGAGATCCTTGGCGAACTCGGCATCGCGCTGCCGCTCTCGCTGCAAGCACGCAAGCTCACCGTCGCGCAGCAACAACTCACCGAGATCGGCAAAGCGCTGCTGCGCCGCGCGCGACTCATCGTGATGGACGAACCGACGGCCGCGCTGACCGATCGCGAGATCGACGCGCTCTTCATCCTCATCGAGAAGTTGAAGAAGCAGGGTGTGGCGTTCACGTACATCTCGCACCGGCTCGAAGAACTGCCGCGGATCTCCGACCGCATCACGGTCATTCGCGACGGGAAGACCGTCGAGACGCGTGCGACGGCGGACTTACCGCAAGCCGAGATGATAAGCCTGATGGTCGGCCGTTCGCTCGAAGCGCATTTTCCGGAGCTGCCGCCCGTGCCGGCCGACGCGAAGGTCGTGCTCTCGGTCGAGCATCTGGTCTCGAACGCCGGCGTCGCGGTGCGCGACGTTTCGTTCTCGGTGCGCGCCGGCGAGATCGTCGGGCTCGCGGGACTCGTGGGCGCGGGCCGCACCGACATCGTGCGCGCGATCGCGGGTGCCGACATTCCGCAAAGCGGCGCGATCGAGGTCT
>CAZZUZ010000162.1:1170-6863 GCA_964657315.1 Vulcanimicrobiota bacterium | reverse complement strand
GCGGGGTTCGATGCGGCGGATCCCGCTCGCGCGAGCGCGCGAGCGATCGCACAAGAGTGGACGGGCGATGCGTCGGCCGAGGGCACGCAGTCGCGTCCGGTACGCGGGTACGCGCGCCTCATCCGTCACGTACTGCGGTCGCTCGATCCGGCCGTTGCGCGCGTTTGGTTCGGCAGGGTCGTCACGCGCGTGACGCTTGCGGAGGGCGGCGTCGAACTGACGCTGCGACGAGGCAAAAACGTCGAGACGATCCGCGCGGCCGCTGCGATCGTGACGGTGCCGCTCGGCGTGCTGCACGCGGCACCGGGCGCCGAAGGCGCGATCGAATTCGTGCCACCGCTTCCGGCGCCGCAGCGCCGCGCGCTCGATGCGCTCGCGATGGGTCCGGTGCGCAAAGCGGTGCTGCAATTCGCAACCGCGTTTTGGGAAACGTCCGATGGGTCGCGCTATCGCGACGCCGCGTTCTTCACGCCGAAAACCGGGCCGTTTCAAGCGATTTGGACGCAGGTACCGATTCGCGCCCGCACGCTGACCGCGTGGGCCGGGGGGCCGGCGGCCGAACGCCTCGCGCATTTCGATTCGCAAGCCCTCCTCGATGCGGCGCTGCAGAGCGTCTGCGAACTCTTCGGGACGTCGGCCGCGCGCGAAACGTTCGTCGCGGGCTTCGAGCACGATTGGCAACGCGATCCGTACTCTCGCGGCGCGTACAGCTACGCGCTCGTCGGAGCGGACGACGCCCGCGAGCGGCTGGGCGAGCCGATCGCCGACCGCCTCGTCATCGCGGGCGAAGCGACCGCTCGTCCCGCCGAAGGCGGCACGGTTGCGGGCGCATTCGAATCGGGCGAACGCGCCGCGCGCGCCTTGCTCGACCTCGCGCCCTTCGCTCGCTAGCAGCGGCCCCGGCGCTTAGGCGTTAGTCTTTCGCGCGCACGTATTGCTTCGGCCATGCGGTCGACGCGCCCAGCGCTTTCGCCGCGTGCAGCGGCCAATAGGGATCGCGCAGCAATTCGCGAGCCAGCAAGACGAGGTCCGCCTCGCCCTTTTCGATCACGCCGTTCGCTTCGTGAGGATCCGTGATCAGGCCGACGGCGCCCGTCGGCACGCGGGCTTCGGCACGGATGCGTTTGGCAAAGGGGACCTGGTAGTGCGGTCCGATCGCGATCTGCTGCGTGCGCACGAGCCCGCCCGACGATACGTCGATGAGATCGCAGCCGAGTGCCGCGAGATCTCGCGAGAGCGCGACCGATTCGTCGACGTCCCAGCCGCCCGGAGCCCAATCGGTCGCCGAGATGCGCGTGAAGAGCGCCGCATCGTCCGGGATCGCCGCGCGTACGCGCCGCGCGGTTTCGCGCAGAAAGCGCGACCGGTTCTCGTACGATCCGCCGTATTCGTCGGTACGCGCGTTAGATAGCGGCGAGAGGAATTCGTGGCCGAGATACCCGTGCGCGCCGTGGAGTTCGATCACGCGGAAGCCCGCCGCGATCGCGCGCTTCGCCGCAGAGACGAACGCCTCGATTACGACGTCGATCTCGTCGAGCGTAAACGCGTGCGGCACGGGCGCGCCGTCGAATGCGGCGACGGCGCTGGGTGCCGACGGATGCCAGCCGCCGGCCGACTCGGGCACGTAAGCGGTGCCTTCCCACGGAACCTGCGTACTCGCTTTGCGGCCGGCGTGCGCGAGTTGAATGCCTGCGACCGCACCGTGCGCGACGATGAAATCGACGATGCGCGAGAGCATCACGACGTGCTCGTCTTTCCAAATGCCGAGATCGCTCGGCGAGATGCGGCCTTCGGCGGTGACCGCCGCGGCTTCGGTAATGACGAGAGCCGCACCGCCGACGGCTCGGCTCCCGAGATGAACGAGATGCCAATCGTTTGCGAAGCCGTCGGCACTCGAATATTCGCACATCGGAGAAACCGCGATGCGGTTTTTGAGCGTTACGCCGCGGAACGCAATCGGGTCGAAGAGGTGCGCCATCGCCCGCTATGAAACGGCGCGACGGCGCATCGGTTTCAGCGAGCCGTTATTGCGGTGCGTTGCCCGCGGGCGGCTGGTTCGTGCCGTTGTTTCGGTCCGCGCGCATCTGTGCGCGGAGCGACCGGAGGTTGGACTCGAATCTCGTCTTCTGATCGGCGGTCATGGACGATTCGACGTCGGCCATGTACTGTTCGCGCGTTTCGGGCGTCGAGGTCTGACGCGACGCGCGAAACTTCATGCGCGCGTCTTTGATGCGCGCCTTCTGGTCGTCGGTGAGATCGAGACCGGCCATGGCGCGGCCGAGCAGGCCGCCGTGCATGCGTCCGTGCGCGGCGGGAGCGGCGGGCGCGGCGTTGTCCGGCCCCGTGCCGTTGGACGCCGATTGGGCTCCGGCGGCGCAGCCGGCGCCGAGCAAGGTTCCGATGAGTGCGAGTGCGGTAAGGTGAGTGCGGTGGTTCAACGATGACTCCTTTGACGGTCTGCACACTATAACGGACGTCGCCGAAAGTCGTTCTTGGCTACCGTGAGAGTCCCGTGAAAGAGCGATAAAAGTTTCGTGAGAATCGATATGTGGTGGCGCGACGTCGCCTTTTTGAGCTGGCGCTGCGACGCGGGCGTGCTCGCCGCGCACTTGCCGCCGGGCATCGAGCCCGACGCGTACAACGGCAGCGCCTGGATCTCCGTCGTGCCGTTTCGAATCACGAGCGTTCGCGTGGCCGGAGTTCCCGTACCGATGGGCTTCGGGAGCGCGCCCGAAATCAACCTGCGCGCGTACGTCCGTGCGAACGGGTCTCCCGGCGTGTATTTTTTCTCGCTCGATTCGTCGAGTCCGCTACTCGTGCGCAGCGCGAGCGTTAGCACGGGTTTGCCATACTTCGATGCACGCATCGCGGCCGCGGAAGCGCGCGGTACGCTCTCGTATGCGAGCATCCGTAAGGGTTCGCCGCTGCCCGGCGGCGAGTTCGAGGCGACGTATGCGCCGCAAGGCACGGCCGCCCCGGCACCCCCGGGCTCGCTCGCGGAATTCCTGTGCGAACGCTATCGATTTTTTTTAGCTAAGAAAGGCCGCGTCTACTCGAGCGAAATCGAGCACCATCCGTGGCAGCTCGAAGCGCTCGACGTCCGCATCACGCGCAACACCCTCGGCGCGCCCCTCGGTCTCGATCTCGGACCGCCCGCCGACGCTCGTTTCGGCCGCGCGGTCCGCGTGCGGGCTGCCGCTCGGGCCTGCCCGCTCGGCGGCGATAGCGAAGAAGCGGCGTTACGTGACTCGTAGTCCGGGAACGAGCGAGCCATGCAAAATGCAATCCGCACCGCCTTCGCCGGCATCCTGTTTGCCGGGTCTCTCACCGCAGTCGCCGCGGCCCAAGGTTTGCCCCCGGCGCCGAAAGCACAAGCGCAGAGCGGCACCGTCGCTTCGCGGCGCGGCGATAGCGGCGGAGCACTCGAGCCGTATCTCATCACGCTACTCTTGCCGTTCGGCGGGATCGTGATGGCAGCCGCCGGGTACGGCGCCGATCGCCGTCTCCGCGCACTCGGGCACGGCTAACGCTCGCGCCGAGCCGATACGGCCGGCAAGCCGGATAGGAACCCGGTTTGCCGCGCCGCACGGCCGGGAATGCGCTCGGACATGAAGCATCGAGCAAGCATAGCCTTCATTACCCTCGCCGCGATCGCCACGACGGCTGCCGGGGCGTTCGCGCAGGCGCTGGTCGAGGACACGAGCGGTATCCCGAGCGTCGCGAACGGCGCATTGATTCCGCCCGGTCTCATCGTGTGGCTCCTACCGGTCGCCGCGATCCTTTCGGCCGGCCTTTTCGCATTCGTCGACCGCAAGATGCGATCGGGCAAAACCGCCGTCTAGTTCGCCTAAGGCTTGATCGCGATCGCTTTGACGCCGTCGCTCGCCTGGGCTTCGAACTTTTTGAAGTTGTCGAAGAAGAGGCCGGCGAGTTTCCTAGCTTGCGCGTCGTAGGCGGACTTGTCGCTCCAGGCGTTGCGCGGGTCGAGTACCTCGGACGGAACGTCCGGAACCGACGTCGGGATCGAAAGTCCGAAAAACGGTTCTTCGGCGTATTCGACGTCGTCGATGACGCCGTCGATCGCGGCGTTGACCATCGCGCGCGTGTGCGCGATCGCCATGCGCTTGCCGACGCCGTATGCGCCGCCCGTCCAGCCCGTGTTGACGAGCCAGCAGGTTACGTCGTGTTTTGCGATGCGCTCGCCGAGCAGCTTCGCATAGACCGTCGGATGGTGCACCATGAACGGCGCGCCGAAGCACGTCGAGAACGTGGCCGAGGGTTCCGTGACGCCTTTTTCCGTGCCGGCGACTTTCGCGGTGTAGCCGGAAAGAAAGTGATACATCGCCTGTTCGGGCGTGAGCTTCGAGATCGGCGGCAGTACGCCGAACGCGTCGGCGGTGAGCATGATGATCGTCTTCGGATTACCGGCCATGAGGCCCGGTACGATGTTGGGAATGAATTCGACCGGATACGCCGAGCGCGTATTTTCCGTCTTCGCTTGACTCGTCAGATCGAGCACGCGCGTTTCGGGATCGAACACGACGTTCTCGAGCACCGCACCGAAACGATGCGACGCATGCCAGATTTCGGGCTCGGCCTTCTGCGAGAGGTTGATGACCTTCGCGTAGCAGCCGCCTTCGAAGTTGAAGACGCCGGTTTCCGACCAGCCGTGTTCGTCGTCGCCGACGAGCGGACGCTTCGAATCGGCCGAGAGCGTCGTCTTGCCCGTGCCCGATAGGCCGAAGAAAATGGCGCTCGTCCCGTCCTGTCCGACGTTGGCCGAGCAGTGCATCGGCAACACGTCGCGCAGCGGCATGAGATAGTTCATGATCGTGAAGACGGATTTCTTGATCTCGCCCGCGTAACGCGTGCCGCCGATCAACACGATCTTGCGCGCCATGTTGACGAGAATGAACGTGCCCGAACGGGTGCCGTCGCGCTGCGGATCGGCAACGAATTCGGCGGCGTCGACGACGGTGAATTCGGGAGAAAAATCGGCCGGGATGTCTTCGGGCGTGATGAACAGATTGCGCGCGAAGAGCGAGTGCCACGCGTATTGCGAGACCACGCGTACGGGCAGGCGGAATTGCGGATCGGCGCCGACGTAGCAGTCTAGCGAATAAATCTCGCGCTCCGAGAGCCATGCGGCGACGCGGTCGAAGAGTGCGTCGAACGTGGCCGACTCGATCGGCTTGTTCGTGTCGCCCCAATCGATGTGCGTCTCGCTGCCGGGCTCGCGCACGAAGGCTTTGTCCTTGGGCGAACGGCCGGTGTGCTCGCCCGTCTCCGCGATGAACTGCCCATCCGCACCGAGTTCGCCTTCACCCTTGCGCAGCGCGTGTTCGTAGAGCGATCCGACGGAGAGATTCCGGTGGATCGCGGTCGCGCCGGCGAGGCCGAGGCGTTCGAGTTGCGCTTTGAAATTGTGGTCGAGTTCCGGCAAAGTGAGAATGGCAGTCGAGCCTCCGTGAGCGGCCTAAATCGGCGACGTTTCGCCTCTTAATGCTTCAAGAACGTTGCGAGCGTTCCCGCGGGCCGAACCCGTCATTGGACCCCTATTTTCCGGCATTGGCCGGAGGGACGAAACGACTTACGTCCGTCCGCTCAACGGAAGAGCGTGCGCGTCGTCGCGCTGCGCTCGACGTCGGTGACGTTCGCATAGGTCCGGTAGAGCACGTCCATCGACGGATTCG
>CAZZUZ010000162.1:0-1070 GCA_964657315.1 Vulcanimicrobiota bacterium | reverse complement strand
TCGACGTCGGTGACGTTCGCATAGGTCCGGTAGAGCACGTCCATCGACGGATTCGTGACCCCGAACCACATCTTTTCGTTTTTGAAGTGATGCCAGAGATGATACTTTTTGATGTACCGGCCGAACGGCGTCACCGGGCGAAACGGCGTGTGCGCGACGTAATGCACCCACTCGTAGTACAGCAGGCCGAGCACGTTGCCCAGCGTCAGCGCGAGCACGATGCCTTCGCTGCGGAAGATCAGCCAAGAGATGCCGACCGAGAGCAGTTCTGCGGGCACGAGAAACCACGGCGGCAGAAAGAGCAGCTCGATGCGGTCGGGCGCGACGTGATGGTCGTAGTGCAGCCGGTGCTGCAGGCCCAGGACGAACGCGTTCTTCGCCGGCTTCGCGTGAAAGGCGAAACGGTGCATCGTGTATTCGCTCGAGAAGAAGAGCACCGCGCCGAGCGCGATCGCCCAGAGCGGAAACACGACCGGCGTGTGAAGGACGGCGAGGAGCGCGAGGACCGCGCAGCCCGCGACCAGCAGAAAATTGCTGCCGTGGCGTAAGAACGAGACGACCATGATGTGAGCGATCGTCTTCGCGCCGCAGTGCGCGGACTCCGGTCCCCGTGCGGGAATCCCACGGACATGACGAAGTTCTGGAAGCCGGCCGCACTCGGGCTGCTCGCCATGATGTTGCCGGCGGCTCTCTGTGCGCGTACGGCGCCGATCTCGACCGGGACGCTGCTGCCCGGGCCGAACGACGCGATCACGGACGTCCCGGGCGTACGGGTCGGGCAGGTCACGAAGATCGAAGGCACGCCGGGTCCGCTCGTTCCCGGCAAAGGCCCCGTGCGCACCGGCGTCACCGTCGTGCTGCCCAACGCCGATCCGTGGATGCGGCGTGTCGCGGCGGCGACCTATGCGCTCAACGGCAACGGTGAGATGACGGGAACTCACTGGATCGACGAAGCCGGCTTTCTCGAGGTTCCGATCGCGTTGACGAATACGCTCGACGTCGGCCGCGTCGACGACGGCGTCGTCGATTGGCTGCTGAGCAAGCACCCCGGAATCGGCGTCGATGAGGAC
>CAZZUZ010000161.1:0-6864 GCA_964657315.1 Vulcanimicrobiota bacterium | reverse complement strand
CCCGCGGCGAACGCGTCGAGATCGCGGTTCCGGACACGATCGCCGACGGGCAGCAAACGACGCAGCCCGGCGAACTCACCTTTCCGATCGTCGCGCGGCTGTGCGCCGGCATCCTCACGGTGAGCGACGACGAACTGCGCGCCGCGATGCGCTTCGCGTTCGAACGGCTCAAGATCGTGCTCGAGCCGAGCGGTGCGTGCGCGCTCGCCGCGCTGCTTTCCGAAAAGCTCGACGCCCGCGGCAAACGCGTCGGCGTCGTGCTCAGCGGCGGTAACGTCGACGCCGCGCGCTACGCCTCGATCATCGCGCCGTAGCAAGAAAGAATCGCTCGCGCCCGCGCGACGACGGCTTCGCGCGTGGTCTGCGGTTCGAGGAACTCGGCGCGTGCGCCCCACGTCAGCGCGTGGAACACCGCCGAATCTTCGCTCGAAAAACGGATGCGGTGCGTGCGGCCGTCGGCTCCGTGCTCGACGATCTCCGCGTCCCACATGTCGACGGCCGCGCCTTCTTCGATGACGCGCACGACCGCCTCGAACGCGCTCTGCGGACGTTGAAACGCGGCGAGCGACGATTGCCAGTAAGCCGTCACGTCGAAGTCCTCGCGTGCGAACGTGTGCGCGAGGATCTCCGCCGATACGATGCGCTCCGCTCGAAACGAGCGCGGTTCGCCGCCGTTTTCTCGCGCGACGAAGTACCAGACGCCCGCTTTCGAAACGAGCCCGAGCGCTTCGACCGTACGCGTCGTCGGCTTGCCGCTGCGATCGCGATATTCCAGGCGGACGCAGCGATCTTCCCATACCGCCGTGCGCAGGGATGCGAGCAGCGTTCCCGGCTGCTGAGCGCGATACCATTTGTTCTGATCGAGCAGCAGCCGGCTGCGCGCCTTTTGCGCGTCCTGCTGCTGCCGAACGGGTAGCGAACTCGCGAGCTTGCGCAATGCCGGGTCGCTGTCGACGACGCCGAGATCGGCGAGCGGATGGGCCGAAGACACGAAGAGCGCGTGCAATTCTTCGAACGAGAGATGTTCGAGCGATCGCGCGTAGCCGGCGACGAGTGCGATGCCGCCCTTACTGCCGCGTTCCGCGTAAATCGGTACGCCCGCAGCCGAGAGCGAATCGACGTCGCGGTACACCGTGCGCTGCGTAACCTCGAGTAAGGTCGCGAGTTCGCGCGCCGGTCGCGGATTGCGCGCTTGAAGGAGAAGCAGCAGCGAGATCAAGCGGTCCGAACGCATAGTTGACAGTGCTTGTCATATACGCGGCGATACCCTCCTATCGATGAGAGATACAGCGAGCCCGTTCCGGGACGCCGTCCCGAGTCAGAGCGTTGCGAGCGCGCGCTGCAGGATGGCGACCAGCGTTTCCTGGTCGGCCAAGGGCAAGTTGGCGATCGCCGGCGGCGGGTTTTGCATTTTTTCCGCGATGCGCTGGCGCAAATCGGAACCGGCGGGGGTCACGGCGACGACCTTAACGCGGCGATCGAGCGCGGAGGATTGGCGCTCGACGAATCCGCGGCTCTCGAGCTTGTCGACGATCGAGGTGACGTTGGAAGCGTCGCAGCCCAGTGCAGTCGCAAATGCACTCATGGTAAGCGGCTTGTCCGCATCGAGCGAGCGCACGGCGAACAGCTGCTGCGGCGTCAGATCGAAGCGGCCGGCGACGGTCTCCATAAAAGGCTTGCTCGCTTTGAAAACTTCGTACATGAGTTCCCAAGCGAGTCCGCCCGGAGTCCTAAACGGCGCCGACGTTACGGTTTCCACGCTCATAGTATAGGCGAAATAACTGGTACTAGCAACATGTTGACTTAATAAATGGTTGATGTTATAAAGTATATAGTTTACGAATTAAAGCTTCTTGAGTGGCTTCCCAGGATCGTCTCCTCGGCAAGTGCTCGAGATGGAAAGGCGAAAAACCATGACCATCCTGCCAGCATCGCCCGACCAGAAGAAGCCGCTCTTCGCCTGGCTGCGCGAGGTTTTCAGCCCGCAGCCCGACCGCGACTACTTTCTCCGTCTCGCAAGCAGTATCGAGTCGAGCGCGCCGTCGGCATGCTCGGGCTGCGCGTGATCGCTACGCAAGACACCGAACTCGTCGGAGCCGCGCAAGCGGGTTCGCAGGACGCGTTCGGCGAGCTCGTCGATCGCTATCGCGGTCCCGTCGTGCGCCTCGCGTACCGGCTCACTCACGACGCCGACGAAGCCAACGACATCGCGCAAGACGCATTCTTGCGCGCCTACAAACGCCTGGGCGAGTTCGAACCCGGCCGTCCGTTCGCGCGCTGGATCTTCGTCATCGCGCGCAACGCCGCGCTGGATTCGTTGCGCCGTCGCAGGCGTTCCGCCGCCTTCGTCAACGATTCGCCCGTGCGGCTCGACGAAGTCGTCAGTCCCGAAGACCTCGTCTTACAGAACGACGAAGCTTCGCGCGTGCATGCGGCGCTGGCATCGCTGCCGCCGCGCTACCGCGACGCGCTCGAGCTCTACTACCTGCGCGACATGCGTTATCGCGACATCGCGATCGCCCTCGACGTGCCGATCGGTACGGTCAAGACGTTCATTTCGCGCGCCAAGCGCCGCCTCAAGACCGACCTCATCGAAAGCGCGGACGTCGCCATAGCGGCGTAGAGCGAGCGCGATGCGCGCGCGGAACGGCCAACCGGAGCTGCGAACCGTAGCTGCGAATACGGCGGGACGCGTAAGGAGGCGGCCCGTGGCAGTCACGCTCGAAAATCGCATCTCCATCTATCAGCCCGAACAAGAGGGCCTGATCTTCCCGGAAATTCCTGAGTTCGCATCGTTCGCGCAAGAGCGCGACTACCGCAAGCGTCATCTCGTCGCTGCCGTGCGGGCCTTCGCGATGCACGGATTCGATTACGGATTCGCGGGTCACCTGACGGTTCGCGATCCCGAACACCCCGAACTCTACTGGACCGATCCGATGTGCGTGCACTTCTCGCAGGTTAAGCTGTCGAATTTGGTCCTCGCCGATCACGCGGGAAACGTCGTCGAAGGCAAACACGCGATCAACCGCGCGGGCTTCGTGCTGCACTCGGCCATCCATGCGGCGCATCCCGAAATCGTCGCGATGTGTCACGCACACACGACGTACGGCACCGCGTGGTGTGCGACGGGACGTCCCCTCGATATGGTCAGTCAAGACGCAGCCTGTTTCTATAAGAGTCACATCGTCATCGGCGCGTCCGCAGGCGCGGTCGCCGTCGAAAAGAAGTCGGGGCACTCCGTTGCAGACGCGTGGGGCGACTCGCGCGCGGCGCTGCATCAGAACCACGGCCTGCTCACCGCGAGCAAACACAGCATCGACGATGCGGCCTTTTGGTTTATCGCACTCGAGCGCTGCTGCCAAGTACAGCTCGCTCTCGAAGCCTCCGGCGTCGCACCGAAGCTGCTTTCGGACGAGACCGCCGCATATAGTCGCGAACACGTCGGCAGCGACTACATCGGATGGCTCCACTTCCAAACGCTCTACGATCGAATCGCCGAGCAGCAGCCCGACATGTTCGATTAACGTCGCGCGAGAACGTCCGGCGAACATGTCGACTCCGCGCTCGGGCCCGGCGGCGAATTCGTCGTCGCGCCCGGACTGTTCGGGTCATCCTGCTGCGGCTTTCGGTGCTCGCGCTGCGACGAGATCTATCGCTCGCACATCACGGCGAGCCTGTTGCTCGACCACTTCAACGTCCGCCAACACGGCCGCATCTTCGGAGCAGCGATCATGTGGGTGCTGCTCTTTCCGGCTTTCTACGCGATCTATATCGCGGTCGATCGGCGGATCGACCGCATGCGCACGCGCTGGCTCAAGAGTCGCGCTCTCGGCTAGGGTGGCCCCCAGCTCGCGCTCTCGTGGACCGCGATTGAGCGGGCGGCGCGCCAGCCGGGGATGCCGCTGACGCAGCCGCCCGGAGACGCGCCCGAGCCGCAGAGATACAGGCCCTCGATCGGCGATTTGGTGGCGAAACGCTCGCCCAAAATCTGCCCTGGCAAGAGTTCGCCATGGAAGATATTGCCGCCGACAAGGCCGAAACGCGCTTCGAGATCGGGCGGCGCGAGCAATTGCCGCCCTTCGATCGCACCGGGAAGATTCGGCGCGTACTGCGCGAGGGTCGCTACGATCGCATCGGCGGCGGCGTCGCGCTTGGCGTCGTCCCACGGACCGTCCGCGCGATGGTACGGATAATACTGCGCGAAGATCGAGAGCAAATGTTTGCCCGGGGGTGCGAGGCTCGGATCCGTCGGCGTCTGCATGAAGCATTCGAGCATCGGTGCTTGCGACGCGCCGCCGCCGCGCGCGGTGTCGCACGCGTCCTGCAGATAGTCGATCGACGGCGCGACGTGAACCGTCGCGCGATGGTGCGGCTGCAGATTCGTGCCCGGCCGCGCGGTGAAGTCCGGCGGTTCGCCGAGCGCGAGATTGAGCTTGAGCGAACAGCCTTCGGTGCGCCAGGTCGCGAGCTTCGCATCGAGCTCGGGCCGGCGGTCCTGCGGCGCGAGCAGCGTTTCGTAGGTGATGTGCGGATGGGCGTTCGATGCGATGACGTCGGCGGAGAGCTCGTCGCCCGCACTCGTTACGACGCCTACCGCGCGGCCGTCGCGCACGACGATGCGCTCGACCGTCGTATCGGTGAGGAACGCGCAGCCGGCCAGTCGCGCCACGAGCGCGAGCGAACGCGAGATCGCGCCCATGCCGCCCTTGACGAACCCCCACGCGCCCTGCGCGCCGAGAGCGCGCCCTGCGTAGTGGTAGGCCAGGACGTAGCCCGTGCCCGGATCGCGCGGCCCCGCGTACGTGCCGATGATGCCGTCCGTCGCGAGCGTCGCTTGCAAGACGGGCGTCTTTACGTGCCGCGAAACGAGATCGGCCGCGGAGCCGTACAGCGCGGTATGCGCCGCTTCGTCGAAGCGAACGTTCTGCGGGTCGTCGCGTTCGAACGCGTCGAAGAGCGCGCCGCCCAGACGCGTCGCCTCCGCTTCGAACGCGGCGAATCCCGCGACGTCGCCGCTATCGAACGCGGCGATCTCGCGCGCGTTTGCGGCATCGTCCTTTCCGAGTAGGAGCGAACGCCCGTCGAGCAGCGGCGTGAACGACGAGGGGTCTTTCGCGTACGCATGATAGCCGTGCGCGGCGAGCGAGAGTTCGGCAACGACCGTGGGATGGAGCAGACTGCAGACGTACGAGGCGGTCGATACGGTCCAGCCCGGCCACACCGCTTCGCTGACGGCGGCTCCGCCCATGACGTCGCGCCGCTCGATGACCAAAACGCGTCTGCCCGCTTTCGCGAGGTAAGCCGCGGTGACCAGTCCGTTGTGTCCGGCGCCGATGACGATCGCGTCGTAACGCTGCGCGCGCGGGTCGGGACCTTGCGAGCGCCGCGCCGCCGCCGTCACCGGCGCTTCTTGCCCTTGGCCGCGGCCTTCGCGAGCGGCCTCGGCGCGCGCGAGAACGGCGCGCCCGGCGCCCACTTGCGGTCGTGCCGCAGGCTCGCGTCGACGTCCTCGCAGCCGATCGGCGTGAAGAGGCCGCAGTCGGTCGGGCGCGCGCTGTAGATGCCGCAGTAGTAATGGCCCGATCCGCTGCCGCGCAGAAACACGCACTTGCTCGCGACGTCTTCTTCGACTTTGCGCAGATACCCGATCGAGAAATCGTCCGCGGAAGCGCGCGGCACGACGTATTCGTTGTACGCATCGTCGTACGTCATGCCGAAGTGATCGGCGATGCGCTGCACGTCGGCGCGGCTCACGAACGGTTCGTATCCGCTGCAGCACTCCGCGCAGCCCGGCGGACACGCCGCGTTGTCGGGCATGTCCCGCAGATGTTTGCGGCCGAGCTCGATGACCTTGGCGACCGCGACGACGAATTCCGGATCTTCGTTGAACTTGTACGTCCACTGATGGTTCGTGATCGTCTTGGCATTGTAACGATGAACGATCTCTTCTGCGTACGTGATCGTGATGTGTTCTTCGTCGATCTCGATATTGGTGACGTGTTCCATCGGGGTGAGATCGAGTTTGTCGAGCGTCGCCGGCTGGCCGGTCTTCTTGGTGAACGCCCGCAGTTCGCGCAGCGCCGTATGAGCGATGAGGTCGATCGTCTCGGTCATCATCGGTTTTTCGGGCGTGCCGTCGGCGCCGCCTGTGACGCGCGTTGCGCGAAGGGTACGCCGTGGGCCGGGGACTATGTATGAACGATGATGACACACGCGTTTCGATCGCTGCGCACGCTCGCCGTCGCCGCCGCCGCAAGTGCGGCCGTTCTCTCATCCGGCGTGCCGTCGGCTGAGGCCGGCGATGCGGGCGTGCGTTCGAAAGTCTTCGCGGCGTTCGCGAAGCTCAAGTCGTACAAGATCACCGTGCTCGGGTCGGTGCGATCGACCGGCGTTTGGGTCGCTCCCGACCGGTATCACATGACGACCGAGATCGAAGGCAAACCGCTCGAGACGGTCATCGTCGGGAAGGGGTACTGGACGCGTTCGGGCGGCAAATGGGAACGCTCCGGCACGACCTCGACCAATCTCGACGTCGACCTCGCCGGCCTGATCCGCGCGGCGAAAGCCGCTCCCGCGTCGAGCTTCACGAGCATGCCGCCCGCGACGCAAGACGGCAAGAAAGTCGGCACGTTCGGATTCTCGTTTCCCGACGGAACCGACGAGACGTGTAACTACGATCTCGCGACGTATCTCGTGACGCGCTGCAAGGCGGACGAGGTCACGCTGCTCTACGCGGGTTACAACGATGCGAAGAACGCGGTACCAAAAGTTTAACGCGTGAAGGCGTTTGCGTTACGGCTGGACCTCCTGATCGCGGTATGCGCGCTGTTGATCTCGACGCTCGCGGCGGGTGCGTCCTTTTGG
>CAZZUZ010000160.1:0-6877 GCA_964657315.1 Vulcanimicrobiota bacterium | reverse complement strand
GTCGATGCGTTCGCGGGCGGTGCGTTTGCCCCGCGCGTGCTGCTTCTCGTTGGACCCCGGGCCGCCGGGCTCGAGCGCGCTCGCCCGCTTGTTTTCGAGCTCTTTGCGCTTCGCGTCGTGGACGGAGACTTCGTCGATCATCGCGACTGCTTTCTCAACAGCCGCGAACGCACCCTAGGGGTGCGGCTACCAGATGCCGAGCTGGACCTTCGCGTCGTCCGAGGCCATCGTGCGCGGGTCCCACGGCGGCGTGAACGTGATCTCGACCGTCGTCGTCTTCACGCCTTCCATTCCGGCGACGCGCGATTCGACCGCCTGCTTGAACATCGGGCCTACGGGACACATCGGCGAGGTGAGCGTCATCGTAACGGCTACTTCCTCGTCTTGCGGCCCCGAGATGTCTACGCCGTAGATCAGGCCGAGATCGATGATCCCGATGTGCAGTTCGGGATCTTCGACGGTGGAAAGGGCTTCTCGGACTTGTTCGACGGTCGGCATACCGCTCATGACTTCGCCGCGGCGCCGATGGTTCCGGCGCGTACGGCGACCGCGATCTGAGCGTCGCTCGAAAGCCCGACGATCGTTCCGGCGATCGCGCTCGGGGCGAGCGCGAACGCGAGCGCCCGCGCGACGTCAGCGGAGAAGCGGACCGTGCCGGCCCGTAGGGGCCGGATGCCGAGCACGCTGCGGCCGTTCGCAGTCAGGTTTCCGAAGAAGGCCTCGAGTTCTCGCTCGGCCTCATTATAGTAGCTCACCACGCCGTCGACGCACGGCAGTTCGAGCGCCCGTTGTAAGAAGGGCACGCTTTACGGAAAGACGCCGAGCGCGCGCACCTTACCCTCGGCCGAGTTCGGTCCACACGTTTGCGAGCGCGTCCGCGTCGAAATGGGGCTCGGCGATCTTCGCGACGATTTCGATCCCCGTCTGCGGCCGCTCGCGTTTCGCGCGGCGCAGCGCGCGGCGGACGCCGGGATAGCTCTCGTACTCGTTCGAGACGTGAAACGTCGTGATCCCGGCGTCCAGCGCCGCTACGAAGAGCCGGACGATCTCGTCGTCGGAGAACCGCGACGGCTCGAGACTCATCGTGCCGTACGCGATCGCGCTGACGTGCACGTCCGCGCGGCCGAAACGCCGCCGCGGAACCGTCAACGTTCGAAGTACGTTTTCCACATGAGGCGATCGCCGCCGGCTTGCGCCGCGAAGCTCCGGCGGCCGTGTAACGCGCCGCCGTCGTCGAGCAGTAACGCGTCGCCCTCTTCGAGCCGGAACACCGCGGCCTCATCCGATGCGTCGATGCGCGCGATGAACGCGTGTAGCCGCTCGCGGAAGGCGTCGACCCGTTCGCCCTGTCCCGGTACGACGCGATAGTAGTTCCAGCGCATCGACCAGCGATCGCCGTGCTTCTGTAAGACCGGCTCGTGCGATCCCGATGCCGGCGGGAGCGCCATGTTGACCGGCAGCTGCGTCATGTCGGCGAAGAGTGCCGGATCTTCGCTCTGCGCGATGCGCGCGATCGTCGCGACGTCCGCGAGGACGGTCTCGCCGCCGGATGCGGATTGCTTGGCCATCACCATGAGGGCGAAGCCGGGCCGCGTGGCCACATGCGCGCTATCGGTGTGCAGCGGCTGCGCGGAATTGGCGTGGCGGAACGAGTGCTGCCGCTGCGGGTCGAAGCGTACGTCCATCCAATCGGCGCCGTCGCGCTTGACGATGTCGATCGCGCCGTCGGCACCGATCGCGTAGGCCGACCCGAGCGCGCTTCCGACGCCGTTCCAGAACGTCAGCGGGTCCGCGCCCGGCGACGCGTTGACGATGCGCAGCGCACGCACCCCGCCGCGTACGAACGCGTCGCGAACGCCGGCACGCAACGCGTCTTCGGATTCGCCGGAGGCATCGTAGACGTTGAACCACGATTTTCGAGCGGAGACTGCCATCGCCCGATTTTTCGCCGTCAGACGGCGAGGTACTTGTGCATGGCCTCCTCATCGGCTTTGAGCGCGGCGATCGATCCCGAAGCGACGATACTGCCGTTGGAGAGCACGTAGCCGCGATCGGAGAGACTCATCGCGACTTGCGCGTTTTGCTCGACGAGCAGAATCGTGTTGCCTTCTTCACGGATGCGGCGAACGACGTCCTCGACGTTGCGCGCGATCAGCGGTGCCAGGCCTTCCATCGGTTCGTCGAGCAGGATGATGGCGGGGTTCGCGATGAGCGCGCGCGCGATGGCAAGCATTTGCTGCTCGCCGCCCGAGAGTTTCGCGGGCTTGTCGCGCCGTTCTCCGAGTACGGCGAAATATTCGTAGATGCGCTTCTCGTTCCAGGGTCCTTTGCGGCCCGCGAGCGACGCGAGCCGCAGGTTCTCGCCGACGGTGAGGTTCGGAAAGACCCGGCGATCTTCGGGAACGTAGGCGATGCCGCGTTTGGCGAGCGCGTAGGGGCGTTTGCCCGCGATCGATACGCCCTCGAGTTCGATCTTGCCGCGCGCGTCGACGAGGCCCATGATGGCTTTGAGCGTGGTCGAGCGGCCGCTGCCGTTGCGTCCGAGCAATGCTACGACTTCGCCTGGCGCGACTTCGATCGATACGCCCTGGAGTACGTGGCTCTTGCCATAGTATGCGTTGACGTCGATGAGTTCGAGCAGCTTGCTCATGCGAGGTCACCGAGATAGGCTCGGCGCACGGCTTCGTTGCTGCGGATCTCCGCCGGCGTACCGATGGCGAGGACTTGTCCCGTCTGCAGCACGGCGATCGTCGCTGAGATCGCCATGATCACGTCGATGTCGTGCTCGACCAGAACGACCGTTCGGCCTTGCGCGACCCGTACGATGAGGTCGACCGTTTCGTGCGTCTCGGTCGGCGACATGCCGGCGAGCGGTTCGTCCAAGAGCAGCACCTTGGGATCCCGCGCGAGCACGAGCCCGATTTCGAGCCGGCGCTGATCGCCGTGGGAGAGATTTTCGGCCTTGCGTTCGGCCGCGACGGCGAGGCCGATGTCTTCGAGGATGGCGTCGGTCTGCGCGCGCAGATTGCCGAGCGTCTTGTTCGGAAAGAAGAAGTTCTTCTTGCCGTCGTAGACGGCTTGGAGCGCGAGGCGCACGTTCTCGCGGACGGTCAGCTTTCCGAAAATGTTCGTGATCTGGAACGAGCGCGCGAGGCCCAGGCGCGCGCGCTCGTACGGGCGCATGTTCGTGATTTCGGTGTCGCCGAAAAAGATTTTGCCCGAGCTCGGCGGGACCAGGCCCGAGAGCAGGTTGAAAAACGTCGTCTTGCCCGCGCCGTTGGGCCCGATGATCGTGCGGACGCCGCCTTCGGGTATCTCGAGCGTGACGCCGTTGACGGCTTTGAAGCCCGAATACGAGCGTGACAAGTTTTCGGTGCGTAGCGCGATCATCGGCGCGGTTTCGGCTTGAGCCGCGCGAACGCGCCCGCGACGCCGTCGGGAGCGAAGATGACGACGACCGCGAAGATGATGCCGATGGCCGCGGCCCAATAGGTCGTGATGCCCGAGACCCGGTTTTGAATGTCCCAGTAGAGCGCCGAGCCGACGATCGGTCCGGCGAACGAGTGGATGCCGCCGAGCAGCGACATCATGACGACGCGCCCCGAGTAATCGATCGAACTCGAGTCGGGATTGATCGCCTGCTGGAAGTACGTCCAAAGCCATCCTCCCAGCGCCGGGAAGAGCGAGGAGATCACGAACGCGTTTATCCGGTACTTGTCGACGTCGTACCCGAGGAATTTCGCGCGCTGCTTGTTCTCGCGGATCGCGTGCAGCACCGAGCCGAAGTTGGAATTGATCACCCAATAATTGGCCGCGATGCCGACGAAAGCGACGATCGCCGCGAAGGTATACATGTGCGTCGCGTCACCGAGCCAGCCGTCCGGGGTGCCGGCGAGTTGGGGCCGGGAGACGCCTTGCAGCCCGTCCTCGCCGCCCGTTAGCTCGCTCCAGCGAAACGCGACGAAGAAGACGATCTGTGCCGAAGCGAGGGTGATCATCGAAAAATAGATGCCGCTCGAACGGGGCACGATCAGCCGTGCGAGCAGAAAGGCCCAAACGAGCGTCGCGACGAGCGCGACGACGAGCGAAAACACGGGGTTGCCGTTTCCGGTGAAGGCGAATTCGTGCCCGAACACCTTCACGTCGTACCCCTTGGTGAAAAGTGCCGTCGAGTACGCCGCGATTGCGAAAAACATGGCGTGACCGAACGACAGTTCGCCGAGGTGGCCGAAGAGCAGATTGAAGCCGAGTGCGAAGAGTGAGAACGCGAGGATCGTGGTGGCGAGGTCGATGAATCCGGCGTGGAGCGGCAGTCGATTGCCCGCGAGCGGATAGAGATCGAACGTGCCGCCCGGCATGAGCAGCGGCAAGAGCAATAGCGCGAGCGCGACGCCGCCGAGGGTGAAGATCGCCCGCCCCGCGGGGCTCATTCGAAGAGGCCTTCGACGCCGAAGAGGCCGCGCGGCCGCACGAGCAAGATGACGCCCATGATGAAGAAGCCCGTAAGCTCGACTGCGGGCGGATAGATCAGTTCCATCAGGCTCGAGAGGATGCCGATGATCAGACCTCCGACGACCGCGCCCCAAAACGAGCCGATGCCGCCGACGATCACGATCACGAACGTCAGCACGATCCATTGCGAGGCCAGGCTCGGAATGATCGCATAGACGGGCGCCGCGAGCGCACCGGCCAAGCCCGCCATGAACGAACCGATCCCGAAAACGAACGTGAACATCGCCGGCATGTCGATGCCGAGGATCGTCACCATTTCGGAGTCGCGCGTGCCGGCGCGGATGATCATCCCGAGGTCGGTCTTGTTGATCAGCAGCCACACGAGGGCGAGCACCACGATCGTCGTCGCCACGAGAAACACGTCTTTGTAGACCGGTAACGTGAAGCCGCCGAGGGTGATCGATCCGCTCAGCCATTGCGGCAGCGCGGGATATTGAACCGCGTTATCGCCCCAGCGCCAGCGCACGAACTGCTCGAAGACCAGCGCCGTACCGTAGGTCGACAGCAAGGTGTATTCGGGCAAGCGGCCCTGTAGCGGCCGGACGACGACGAGGTGGAACACGCATCCGAGCACGCCGACGATCGCGGCCGCGAAGAGGACGCTCGGAAAAAATCCGGTGTGCGGCGCGAGCCCGTACGCGATGTACGCGCCGAGCATGAAGAACGCTCCGTGGGAAAAATTGATGACGCCCATGAGTCCCAAGATGATGTTGAGACCCAAAGCGACCAGGATGTATAACATCCCGAGCGTTATGCCGTTGAGAAGCTGATCTGCAATTTGGTGCAACACGTCTTTTGTCTAAATGAGACACGAGCGTGCCTAGCCCTTCGGCTGGGGCACTATTTCGCCGAAACTTTAGGAACGGGTCTTGGAGTTATATCGCCATACGACGCACGGACGCCGGCCCTCCCGTCAAAGGGTATAGGTCGGTAACCCCCAAGTCGTTAGCAGAGGTCCGCGCGACAGTAAGCGACGGGCGGACGGGAGAGTCACAACAAGCATGTCTATGTGGGAACCATTCACCGAGCGAGCGCGGCGCAGCATCGTGCTCGCTCAAGAAGAAGCGCAGCGCCTCGGGAACAACTACATCGGAACCGAGCATATTTTGCTCGGCATCATTTCCGAAGGCGAAAGCCTGGCTGCGAAAGTGCTGGAGACGCTCGGCGTCAACTTGGCCAAAGTCCGCCAGGAAGTCGAGGCGATCGTCGGTCGCGGCGGTCAGACCGTCCAGCAAGAGATGGTCTTCACGCCGCGTGCGAAGCGCGTGATCGAACTCGCCTTCGAAGAAGCCCGTCAGCTCAATCACAATTATATCGGCACGGAGCATTTGCTGCTCGGCCTCATCCGCGAAGGTGAAGGCGTTGCGGCTCGCGTGCTGACCAATCTCGGCGTCGATCCCGCCAAGGTCCGCGTTCAGACCACGTCGCTGCTCGGCGCCGAAGGCCAGCCCGTCGCGCCGAAAGGCAAGTCGAAGACGCCGACGCTCGATGCCTACGGTCGCGATCTCACGACGCTGGCGCGCGACAACAAGCTGGACCCCGTGATCGGTCGCGCAAACGAGATCGAACGCGTCATCCAGATCCTCGCGCGCCGCACGAAGAACAACCCGGCGCTGATCGGCGAGCCCGGCGTCGGCAAAACGGCGATCGCCGAAGGCCTCGCACAGCGCGTCATCAAGGGCGAAGTGCCCGAGCCGCTGCGCGATCGCCGCGTCATAACGCTCGATCTCGCGGGACTCGTCGCCGGTACGAAATATCGCGGCGAATTCGAAGAACGCATGAAGCGCGTCATGGATGAAATCCGCGCCGCTTCGGGTGAGATCATTCTGTTCATCGACGAGCTCCACACGCTCGTCGGCGCCGGTGCCGCCGAAGGCGCGATCGACGCGTCGAATATTATCAAGCCCGCGCTCGCGCGCGGCGAACTGCAGTGCATCGGCGCGACGACGCTCAACGAGTTTCGAAAGCACATCGAGAAAGACAGCGCGCTCGAGCGCCGCTTCCAGCCCGTCATGGTCGGCGAGCCGTCGGTGGAAGAGACGGTCGAAATCCTCAAGGGCTTGCGCGATCGCTACGAAGCGCACCACAAAGTCACCATCACGGACGAAGCGCTCGTCGCGGCTGCGAAACTCAGCGACCGCTACATTGCCGACCGCTTCTTGCCCGACAAAGCCGTCGACTTGATCGACGAGGCGTCGTCGCGCGTGCGGCTGCAGGCGACGATGGCGCCGCCCGAAGTGCGGGCGATCGACGACGAGATCCGCAAGGTCAAGCTCGAAAAAGAGTCCGTCGTCAAATCGCAAGAGTTCGAAAAGGCCGCCTCGATTCGCGATCGCGAAGAGAAGCTGCGTCTCGAGAAACAGCG
>CAZZUZ010000159.1:0-6918 GCA_964657315.1 Vulcanimicrobiota bacterium | reverse complement strand
AGCGAACGAGACGTTCACGCGCTCGAGCTTGGGCCTGGCGAGGTAATAGGTTGGATTTGCCACGAGCTCGACGCGCTGGCCGCGCAGCCAGCGTGCGACCCGGAACGGACCCGTCCCGATCGGCAGCGCGTTGAACGCGCCGCGGTTGAAATCTTCGCCGTGTGCGAACGCGTGTGCCGGCAGGATCGCGTAATTGTTGCCGTCGCCGAAAAACCACGTGAGCGCGGGTGCGAACGGCGTGCGCAGCCGGACGATCGCGGTGTATGCGTCGGGCGTCGTGACACCGCTGACGAGATCGAATCCGCGACGGTTGACCACGTTGTGAGCGGGATCGTTCATCGCCGCGAAACTGAACGCCACGTCGCGGCTCGTGAACGGCACGCCGTCCTGCCACGTGACGCCGCGGCGCAGATGGTAGGTAATCGTCTTGCCGTCCCGCGAGATGCCCCCGTTCTCAACGGTGGGAACGACCGCGGCTAGCCTCGGAAGCAATTTCTTGCCGGTGACGTCAGGCGTGACGAGCCGGTCGAAGACCATCCGGGTAACGAAATTCTCGTAGTCGCTGATCTCGAGCAAGGGGTTGAGCGTCGTCGGCTCTTGGCCGATCGCGACGCGCAGCACCGGTGCGTGCGCCGCTCCGAAAGCCGAACCGCCGCTCGTCGTAGCCACCCGGCTGCAGCCTTGCGCGATGGCGGCGCAGAGCGCTAGTGCGAGCGCGCCTAGGCGGCTTCGCGTATCGTTGCCGATGCCAGCACTTCGTCCGTGTGCGTATCGTAGAGCGCCACGAGTTGACCCGGCGCGACCGCGCGCTCGGGCGTCTCGAAGCGCAGATGCAGGTCGCCCGTGGCGCGGTCGAAGGCGGCGATCGCGGGATTGAGCGGCGAGCGGTACCGCGTCATGGCGCGTACGGCGACTTCCGCCGACTCGAAACGTTCGGGTCGAATCAGATTGACTTTATCGGCTACGAGCGCGAGCGAGCCGAGTTCGTCTTCGCGGCCGATGACGATGGTATTGGTCGCCGGATCGATGCGGGTCACGTAGCGCGGTCCGTCGTTGAAATGCGTCGCGGGCAGGCCGCGACGCTGCCCGACCGTGTACTGCGAGATGCCTTGGTGCGAACCGATGCGTTCGCCCGAAGTGGTAACGACGTCGCCCTCGAGTTGCCGATCGACGCCCGCGCGTTCGAGCACGTCGCGATAATCGCCGCCCTCGACGAAGCAGATGTCCTGCGATTCGGCCTTTTCCGCGACGCCGAGGCCGAGACGCTGCGCGTGGGAGCGCGTGACGTCTTTGGCGAGATCGCCGATCGGCAGCAGCAGGCTGGCAAGCTGCGCGGGCGTGAGCCCGGCCAGCGCGTACGATTGGTCCTTCGAGCCGTCGCCGGCGAAGAGGTGCGGGCCGTCGTCGCCGTGGACGAGCCGAGCGTAGTGGCCCGTCGCGACGAACGCGGCGCCCATGCGATCGGCGAACGTGCGCAGCGTTCCGAGTTTGACGAAATTGTTGCAGGCGACGCACGGATTGGGCGTGCGGCCCGAGCGATAATCTTCGACGAAGCGATCCACGACGTTGCGCCTGAACGATTCTTCGAAATCCAAGACGTAGTGCGGAATGCCGAGCGTCGCGGCGCTGCGGCGTGCGTCGTCGAAGTCGTCGGCACCGCAGCACGATTTCGCGTGCGCGGGCCGTGTAGGAGAGTAGGTCTTCATCGTGACGCCGATGGCTTCGTAGCCGCGTTCGACGAGCAGCCCGGCCGCAACGGCCGAGTCGACTCCGCCGCTCATAGCCACGACGACGCGGCGGTTCCTTGGCATTACCGTAAAGACGTCCGTAAGTGGAGAGGATTCGCGAGTGCGAATCCGGGGGGGAATGGGGGCTCGGTTTGGCTCCGCCAAACAAACACGCCGCCCCATTTTTCAAGGATAACCGAAAGGGGGCGCAAACTCAAAGCGCCATGCCAGGACTCGGGGATGAGTTTCGCGCTGCTCGAGAAGCGCGCCATCTCTCGCTGTCGGATGTTTCCGAACAGATTCATATCCGTTCCGTTTACCTCCAGAGTATCGAGAACGAGGAATGGTCGGTCATCGCGGCACCCGTGTACGTCCGCGGGTTCGTTCGTACGTACGCCCGTTTTCTCGGACTCGATCCGGAGCACGCGGTCGCGCAGTTCAACGCTTCGATCGGCGAGCTTGCCGCCCGGCCGCACGAGCCGATCGCGCTCGGGCCGATCGATCGCGATCGCAAGCCCTCGCCGTGGCTGTACGTTGCGGGCGCGGCCGCTTTGCTCTTGGTGATTTTCGTCTGCGTGCGCTTTTTCCAATTTCAGCACGACGGGTCGACGGCGACCGTCGCCGCGGTGACCGACGCGCCGTCCGCGGCCGCCGCGACCGCGAAGCCCGCGCCCGTCGATTCGAGACCCGCGAACCCGAAGCCGACGCCGCCTCCCGAGAAGAAGACGCTCGAGATCTCGGTGACGTCGCCGTCGTGGCTACTCGTACGCGTCGACGGCGCGCAGGTGTTGCAGGGTATTCTGCCCGCCGGTACGCGCAAATCGTTCCACGGCGATCACGTCTTCGTGCGGGCCGGAAACGCGGGCGGCGTCTTCCTCAAACTCAACGGCAAAGATCTCGGTGCGATGGGCCACTCGGGCGCCGTCACGCAACGAACGCTCACCCTCGCTTCCGCCTCGGAGTAGCCGCACGTGGCCGATTTTTCATTTGACGTCGTCTCGAAAGTCGACGAGCAAGAACTCGACAACGCCCTCAATCAGACGCGCAAGGAGATCGAAGGCCGCTTCGATTTCAAGAACTCGAAGACGACGGTCGACCAGGTCAAAGAAAAGATCACGATTACGACCGACGACGAGCTCAAGTTGCGTAACGTCGTCGACATTCTGCAGAGCAAGGCCAACAAGCGCGGCATCGCGATCAAGGCGTTCGATTTCGGCACCGTGGAGCCGGCGGCGGGCAACGCGGTGCGCCAGGTGGTTACGGTAAAGAGCGGTATCCCCAAAGACAAGGCGAAGCCCCTGATCGAGGCGATCAAAGCCGCGAAACTCAAGGTCTCCGCGCAGATTCAAGACGAGCAGATCCGCGTGTCGAGCAAGAGCAAGGACGATTTGCAGAAGGCGCAGGCGTTGCTCAAGGGCTTCGACACCGACGTCCCGCTGCAGTTCACGAACTACCGGTGACCGGCGCCGAGGCCGAACCGTTCGGCGCGTCCCTGCGCGTCTACCGCGGCGACCCGGAGCAAGAATTTGTCTTCTCGTTCTCGAGCGACGGTGAAGTCGACATGCTCGACGTCACGTACGGCGAGATCGTGACCGGCGGGCACTTTCTCGCGGTCGAAGATCTCGCCTGGCTCGCGCAGCTACCCGAAACCGAAGTCGCAAACGACGGCGGCGAGGAGCCGACGGCCGCCGGCGACGAGCGGAGCCTGCCCGCCGGCGACGAGCGCGCCGAGCGCATCCGTACCGAAACGGAACGCGTCTTCGCCGAACTCAACGAACGGCTCGAGAATCCGCTCATCCTGCCCTGGCCGTCGGACGAACATCTCTACGTTTCGCACGGCACCGTCGACGACCTCATCGGCGTTCTCGCCGGCCTCGCGTATCTCTCACGCGAACGCGGCGGCCCCGAGACGCTCGCGCTCGTCACGCGCGAGGCCGATATCGAAACCAGCCCCGACCTCAGCGCCCTCGACGAACGCCTCCGGCCCGTCGTCGCCTCGATCTGTTCGCGCCTCGATCCGTACGGCACGCAGTGGCAGGACGACGACGACGAGTTCTATGGCCGCCGAACGGGCCACACGCGCGGCGGGTTCTTCGTCGACGTCGAGGCGGAAGACGCGCGCGCGTACCTGGCGCCGGCCGTAACGTCGGGGCGGGTACGTGCGTGGCTCGATGGAGAGTTCGCACGCCTCGGCATCGATCGCTCGCGGCTGGATGAAGTCTTCCCCACGAGCTGACGGCTACGAACGCGCCCAGCCCGCAGGCGGCGCGAAGCGCTCGGGTTCGTCGCGCCGATGCTGCAGGTAGGCCGCCCAATCGCCGGCATCGAGAGCTACGTCGTACGGACGTTCGGGCGCGGGTGCGTCGGTGAAGCGCGCGGTGAGGCGCATTTCGTTTGCGATCCCTTCGTACGACGACGCGATTTGCTGCAGCCCCCGATCGCGCAGCGCGCTGACGTCGACGAGGGCGTCTACGCGAACGCTCTCGCGCAGCCGGTGCGGATCGAGTGCCGCGAGTACGTCGAGGCGGACGTAATCGAAGTATTGGGTCGCGTCGAAACGATACTCGATGCGGCGATCGAACGTTCGTAGCGTCGCGTACACGGCGACGCCGCTCAAAACGCGCCCGTAGCTGCCATGTCCCTCGAGGCGCCACGGATCGTTCGCCGCTAGGAGTTGGAGATAGTTGCCGATGGCGCGTTCTCCGTCTTCGTAGAGCGCGACGTCGAACGCTTCGGTCTCCTCATCATGACGTTTTAACCACGCGCGCATCTCGCGCGCTCCGCCCTCGATCGGCGGCGCGCCAATCGTCGGCGTGAGTTCCGCGTGCTCGCCGCCGGCGATGACGATGTCGGAACGGACGCCCGCGACCTCGTCGTACAGGACGTATGCCGCGAACCGGCGCTTGGCATCTTCACGATCGCGGGCGTCGAGAATCGCGCGGCGCGTCGTCACGTACGCGACCTCGAATGCCCGGTATTCGGCGCTCAGGCGCTCTGCGCCAGTCGCGCGCGCAGGGCGGAGAGCGGTTCGTCGCAGAGGATCCTACCGTCCTCGAAGACGGTGCGCAGCACGCCGCCGGCTTCCTGTTCGCGCGTCTGTTCCTCGTATAACACGAACTCGCCATCCTCGCGTTCGACGCGCAGTAGGCCCTTCGCCGAATTCTTGACGCCGTCGTCGGTCTTCGGCTTCTTGAAGAGGTTGCGATCCTCACCGTCGACGACGCCGAAGGTCGCTTTCATCGCCGTGCCGAGGGTGTCGCGCGTGACGCCCTGATACGTGTACGAGCCGACGCCGAAGACCATGTTGCCCGAGGCAAAACCCTTGGCGCGCAAGCCTTCGAGGATCGCGGACGCGATGGGCAGCGTGATCGAATCGCCGTAGATGACGCCGACGTGCGAATCGAGCAGCCGGTGCCCGGTCGCGGTCGTCGTGCCGCCGAAGATGTCCCACAGGCACTCGACGACGCCTTTGTGTTCCGGGCTTCCGGCCGGCGCTTCGGGATCGCCGCAGATGATGCGCACCGGGTCGCCCGAATCGGGCCGGAAGACGACCTTCGCTTGGCCCAGGGCGTTGGGCGTACGGGCGAGGATCTCGCTCTTGAGTTCGGCCGCGTACGAGGTGACGACTTGGAAGAGATCCCACGTGTCCGACACGATGCTGACGATGCCGCCGGGATAGACCTTCGTGATCAGATTGCGGAACGTCCCGATCTCGTCGAGTTCGCCGCCCATGCACATCACCGAGTGTTCGGTCGCGGGAACCGATCCGCCGATCAGATACGTATCGTCGGTATCGTGATAGAACGCGTCGACGTAGTCGATCGCCGTGATCGTGTCGGTGCCGTAAAACGAGAGCAGGTGCGCCGCGCCGCTGAGGGTCGCGTCCTCGAAGCCGGACATGCCCCGCGCCGAGAAATCGTGTCCCTGCCACAGCACGAAGGCTCCGTCCGACCCCGTCGTCTCGGCGTATTCGGCGAGTAGCCGGCGGTACTCGTACGCCGTCGTCGCCGACGTCACGGACTTCCAATAGCTCGCCGAGAGTTGCGTCTCCAGATAATTCGTCAACCAGTAAAATTCCGGCAGCGTGTTGACGATCGTAAAGAGCGGAACGCGAAAGCCGACGCGGCTGCCCTCGGGCAACGCTTTGATGCGAATCGGCAAATAGCCGAGGTCGTGCAGTGCTTCGACATGGCTCGTATCGACCGCGCCCGTGCCGAGCGAAGCGTCCATGCGGCGTTTGTAATTCGCCACGACGGCGGCCTTGGGTTTTCCGAAGAACTCTTCGTTCCAGAGGTCGCGCAGCAGCCATTTGCAGATGCCCTGGAGGCCGAACACGACCGTTTTGTCGTCGAAATCGGGGAGCATCCGGGCGTGACGTCCGGATCGGCACGTGAAGTTGGAATACACTTCGGTCGTGCCCGCCGGATATTGCCGGATGTGGCCGGTCTTGTAGAAATCGGTCATGTCGACCGGAGATAGATGCATTACCGTTCTCCCGATTACGCCTTAGTAACGATCGTGACCCATTGCGGCAGATCGGCCTGCGGCACGAACGAGTCGGCCGTGAGGATCCGGTCGATGCCGGCGGCGCGCAGCGTTTCGAACCCGTTGCTGAAGATGCCGTGGGTGACGTAGAGTGAAATGTTGCCGGTGGTGAGCGTGCGCAAGACCTTCGCGAGTTCGATGAACGTGCGTCCGCCGTCGCAGATGTCGTCGACGATGATGCAGTCGCGGTCGCCCAGACGTTCGCTGTGGACCACCGTGTGCGAGATCGCGCCGGTCTGCGTCGAGCGGATTTTCTCGGCCGTAAAGAGATCGCAGCCCGCTTCGCGCGCTACCGCAGACGCCCGCGCGACGGCGCCTTTGTCAGGTGCGACGACGACGGCGGGTGGCGCGATGAGGCCCCGCAGGAACGCCGTTGCCGGAACGTTCGTGAGCCCGCGGATCAGCTGCGCGGTCACCGCACTGTGGGCGTCCCACACCTCGACCGAGCGAAAGCCGGCGGCGTCGATCAGCCGCGCGGCGACGGCGACGGCGAGCGCCTCACCCGGATACGCGACGCGATCCTGACGCGCGTACGGCATGTACGGACAGACGAGATCGATCTCGACGCCCTCGAAGTGCCGGCGGACGGCGTCGGCCAGCAGCAGCGTCGCGAGAAAATCGTCCGAGGAGTGGACGTAGCTCGTGA